>JBPBQH010000166.1:0-4847 GCA_050954685.1 Janthinobacterium lividum
TGCTTGATCCAAGTATCGTTGGCGGAGAACATTATCACGTTGCCAGGGAAGTCCAAAGAGTCCTGCAAACTTATAAGTCTTTACAAGATATTATTGCTATTTTAGGTATGGACGAATTATCAGAAGAAGATAAATTAATTGTTTCAAGAGCCAGAAAAATTCAGCGATTTTTATCTCAACCATTTCACGTGGCTGAGGTATTTACAGGTACACCTGGTAAATTTGTCAGTTTAGAAGATACTATAATTGGTTTCAAAGCACTTATTGATGGCAAATATGATGATCTACCTGAAGCAGCTTTTTATATGGTAGGAACCATAGAGGAAGCAGTTGAAAAAGCTAAGAAATTAAATAATAAATAATTTAAAATTAAATGTAATCTGTTTAACTATAAATATGGAACAAAAAATTGTTGTTACAATAATTACTCCTTATGAAATTTTGCTCGAAAGAAAAGTAAGCTTTGTGACTATATCTGGTGAGGAAGGAGAATTTAGTGTGTTGCCTTTTCATGAGGCGCTAATATCGGTACTAAGGCCTGGTATCGTAACTGCAGTAACGGGTGCTATGAAAGCAGCATTTTTTATCAATGGTGGTATAGCAAGAGTTAAAAATAATAAGATAGAATTATTAACCGATTTCGGAATTAATATCGAAAATACTGTGAAACAAGACGTAATAGAAAAAGTGATTCATCTCGAAAATGAGCTAACAGTGATAGGTGACTCTGAACTAGAAATAGTTATTACTAAAGACTTAAGAAAATATCGATCTCTGCTAGCCTACTTACAATAAAGATTCACTTATTATCAACTTAGTACCCAATTAGTCTAAACTTTGATGTTAGTATCAAGACTTGATACAAAAAGTTTTGCTTAGCTAAACTTTTTGTGTATATTAAGACTCTTTGCATTGTAGCATCTTAAGCGTTTAAAGTCAGGTATCTGGCAATCATCTAGACTTACATAAAATATTAAGTTTATATATAGTAATTAGTTTTACAGAAATTTTGATTATTTAGAGATATGCAATGAATAAAACTGTTTGTGTGATCTTAACAACTACTGATGACAAGGAAATAGCTGATAAGATAGCTAAAAAACTAGTGGAAAATGACCTAGCCAAGTGTGTACAAATTGATAATATTACTAGCTATTTTCAATGGGAAGGTAGTACTTCAGTTACTAGCGAATTCAGACTCACTATTAAAGCGGATGCAAAAAATTATCAACTGATTGAAAAAGATATTATAGAAAATCATAATTATCAGCTGCCTCAAATTATAAAATTCGACATTTCTGGAGGTTATTCTAGATATTTACAATGGATAGAAGGAAAATAAAATTATACTTAGACATAAATTGGTGCTTTCGATAATCAACTTAAAAATTTTTTTATAGATGAAACTTTGGCAAAAAGTCACGCTAGGATTGATCTTAGGCATATTATTCGGTCTGTATCTACCTCAATATGTTTTAGTGGTTAAACCTGCGGGTGATATTTTCTTGCGATTGATCAAAATGATCATAGCACCTCTAATATTCTTCAGTTTGGTTTCTGGAATTACCAGTATGAATGACCCGACTTCATTAGGTAGAATTGGTACAAAATCTGTGTTAGCTTACATGGGAACTACTTTTTTTGCTGTAATATTTGGCGTTGCCGTAGCGCTAATATTAAAGCCTGGGGCGGGAGTAATAATTGATTTTGGTAAAATACACGATTCTTCAATCAAGGAATCATTTAATATAGTTAAGTTTTTAGTCGATTTTATACCAAATAATATAGTTGGCGCATTTGTTGAAGGCAATATTTTACAAATAGTCTTTATCGCAATTTTTACTGGTCTTACTATTAATAAGATGGGTTCTCATGCCTCGCAACTGAAGGAGTTATTTCATACTATTTCAAAAATGATTTTGAAAATGATATCTATGATAATTCAGCTATCTCCTTATGCTGCTTTTGCTTTAACTGCATGGGTTGTTGGAACTCAAGGGTTTAGTGTCATGATTAGTTTATCTAAATTGGTAGGAGCTATAATCATTGCGATGGCTCTTCAATATATTATATTTGGAATTTTAATATACGCTTTTTGCCGAATATCTCCTTTACCTTTTTATAAAAAGAGCCTGGAATATCAAATTTTAGCCTTCTCTACTTCGAGTAGTAAAGCCACTCTTGCTACTACTATGCAAGTTTGTAAGAATTTAGGAGTCTCAGAATCCAGTGCTGCATTTGTTTTACCTCTGGGAGCTTCAATAAATATGGATGGCTTTGCTATAAGGCTTGCTTTAACTGCGATATTTTTTGCTCAGGTCGTAGGCGTATCTCTGCAATTACATGATTATATAATAATAATTTTAACTGCAACTTTGGGTTCTGTAGGCGGAGCAGGTATTCCAGGGGCGTATTTGATAATGCTCCCAATGGTGTTATCTTCAGTGAATCTGCCCATAGAAGGAGTTGCTGTACTTGCAGGGGTTGATCGCATTCTCGATATGATAAGTACTACGATTAATATAACGGGTGATGCAACAATTACCTTGATTGTAGATAATAGTGAAGGTAATTTAGATAAAGAAAAATATTATTCTGAGAATATAAGTGCGTAGCTTGATCCTATTTATAATAATTCCTAAATTGCTGTTAACAGCCGCTATAGCTTCAGAGGACAAAAAGGGTATCAAAATTGGTACTGGTAGTATCTTAGAAGGCTACTATAATATTGGTTTAACTATCTGTGAGTACATCAATAAGTCTAGTGGTTATAGTTGCGAAGTAGTCCCCACTAACGGTTCTAAAGAAAATTTGAATTTGTTACAAAGCAATAAAATCGATTTCGCATTAGTTCAGTCCAATATTGCACTTGATGCTTTTAGTGGTATTGGATCTTATACTTCAGCTCAGCCTAATTTAGCACTTCGTCAGATTCTGAACTTATATGATGAAATATTCACCATTATAGCTAAAGATGATGACAAAATTAAAGTGTTTGCTGATATTGCCGGTAAGAGAATTTCTAACGGTAACCCAAGTTCAGCAAGTACACTCACTTACGATAATGTAAGAAGTTATTATAGCTTCGCTAAACCTGTTGATATTGAATTGAGTCAAGAGGATTATGAAAAACAGTTATGTGACGGCAACATAGATGCCATTATGCTAATTACCGGACACCCAAACGCTTTGGTAAGCTTAATCGCAAATAATTGTGATATAGACTTTGTCGCAATAGAAAAGGGGAAATTACAGCGAATTTTAGGAAGTAATAAAGCTTATCGGAAGATCAGACTACTTAAAGATATGTACCCAGGGATTGCTGTTGAGCAAGACGCACTCGCAGTACAAGCAATTTTAATTACTACAGACAAGATTGATCCTAAAATCGTAGAAAACTTGGAAAATTACTTTACTAAGAATGTACAAAAATTTAAGCAGTCTAATCCCATACTTAACAATGTAGAAGATAAGCGATTTTTTAGCGATTTTGTACTGCCAAAACACGAATCCTTAATAATTCAAAACAATTAAATTAATACTATATGACTAACAGTTTTAAGAAAGTTGTCATTCCAATAGATCTTTCAGACAAAAGTTCTATTGGCGCAGCATTATCGATCGCTCTGAATTTTGTTAATAATTTTGGTTCAAATCTTCACTTCGTCCATATTATACCAGATTTTGGTATGAAAATAATTGAAGACTATTTACCCAAACATTGGGTAAAGGATCAGAAGGAAAAATACAATAGTCGGATGAGGCAGCTCATAAAAGACTATATACCTGAAGAAATGACAGTAGATTTCTACGTGGGTCGTGGTGCAGTATATGACGAAGTCATTCAATATTCTAATGAGATAAAAGCAGATTTAATAATAGTATCTGCTGTTCGTCCACAGCTCCGAGACTACATGTTAGGTCCTAATGCTTCTAAGATAGTCCGTCATGCTGGTATCTCTGTGCTGGTAGCTAGAGAATAATATAGTTAGGTCTAGAGAAGTTCCACTTTGCATATTGCTTTATCTTTGTAAATATTTCTAACTAAATACTTCATGCATAGGGCAAGCTCTTCTTGCACATTAGGAGGATTTATTATAAGCAACCCACACTTGCTCAAAGGCTTTTTGATACGGTTATTTTCTAAATCTATAGTAGGAGACAAACCCAAAATCTCGAATTCAATCTTTAAAATTTCTACGAACCCTAATGTCTTGAGATCTACATAAAAAGAATTTACAGTATTTTCTTCTTTGATTGGGTGCCATATGATGCAACATGTATTTATAGAACGATGTCTTATAATTTTTAACGCATCTAATAATTTATCAAATTCGTCTTTTACCTCAAAAGGTGGGTCAAGAAAAATTAAGCCTCTCTTTTCTTTAAAAGGAAGAAATACTTTGATAGCTTTGTATGCGTCAATATTATGTGCATCTGGAATAAGTTGCCTTAAATATTGGTAATCTTGCTTATGTAGCTCACATGCGATGAATCTATCATCTTGTCTTATTAAATTTTTAATAATAATAGGAGAACCAGGGTATAAATTTTGGCTACCAGTTCTTTGGACTATACTTAAGAATAATTCTATTAGTTGAGGTTTTTGTTGATTATATTGATCTAGTATAAATAACCTTTCAATTCCTGAAGCACTTTCCTTCGTGCATAATGCTTGTTCTGAACTAATATTGTAAAGTCCGCACCCAGCAAAAGCATCAAGTACAGCAAATGGTTTGTCCTTTTTTAAAAAATTTCTTAATACTTCAATTAATACGAGGTGCTTAACGATGTCTGCAAAATTGCCTGCGTGATAGATATGTCTATAATTCACTTCAATAATTCAC
>JBPBQH010000114.1:0-4767 GCA_050954685.1 Janthinobacterium lividum
AAAGCAAGAAAAAGAAATGGAAAAATCTCAAACTCAATCTAGCAGAGATAGAGGCGGGGACTTTGAAATGTGATTTGATGTGATTCATAGAGATTTTTCACTTACCATAGATGATTGCACTCGTTAGCCTTTGTATAAGCATCGTAGGGCTAATAACCGTCTAGTTTTTTCAGTCCAGTATAGTCCCAAACCCTGCTACATAAAGCGGTAGGTTAAATGTATGATCCTGCTAAAGAGCAAATTCTGTATCATAGTTACGACAGGAAAAACAATGTCCGTGAATTTCACAACTTAGGAGTTAAGATAATCGAGGGCAAAAATTCCTCTAGTATTTTTAACCATTTGTATATATTTTATCATAATAATTAATCAATATAGAGGCGTGAGTGAATTTTAATATTGATTCAGCAATATTTATAAGTTTCTTACTACTAAATCTTATTGTTGGCCTTAGATATAGCCGAGGAATCACAAATATCCGAGAATATGCTATAGGAAATAGAGATTTCTCAACTGGCACTATAGCTGCTACTTTAGTTGCTACGTGGATTAGCGGTAGCGCTTTCTTAACTGATACCTCAGAAGTGTACAAGGGCGGTTTATTCTATATAATACCGATAATGTCTGGTGATATATTCAGTTGGGTACTGATATGTTATTTCTTAGCTCCTAGAGTAGGAAGGTTTTTAGGAACAGTATCTGTAGCAGAAGCAATGGGTAATATTTACGGGCAAAAAGTTAGACTAATTACTTCTCTATCAAGTACTTTTAACTGCATAGGGAAGATTGCAGCACAATTTAAAGTATCTGCTACTATATTACAGCTATTCTTCGGAGTCTCTAGCTTCTATGCTACTTTATTCAGCGCCATAATAGTTATATTATATTCAACTTTTGGGGGAATTAGAGCTGTTACGTTCACCGACATAATTCAATTTTTTACTTTTGGCACAATTATTCCGATTGTAGCACTAGTAATTTGGGGCACGTTTGATGATCCATATGTAGTCTTGCATTCCGTTTCCGAAAATTTATTATTTGACTATAAACAACTGTTTGATCATACACATCCCAAGTTTTGGGTGACTATTTCTCTAACAATATATTTCATTATTCCTTCATTAAATCCTGCTATATTTCAAAGAATTTCTATGGCTAAAAATACTCAACAAGTAGCTCATTCTTTTACTATAGCAACCTTCGCACGATTGCTAATATCAATAATGTTTTTCTGGATTGGAATTCTATTACTATCTCATAACCCTAAACTAGATCCTAATGGTTTGTTTGCATACATAATAGATAATTATACTTTCATTACAGGATTTAAAGGATTGATTGCTGCTGGAGTAATGGCAATGGTTATGTCTACTTCAGATTCATATATAAACGCTGCCGCTGTTACTTTTTCCTATGATTTTCGTAAGTCTTTAGGAATTAATTGGCCAGATAAATATGATCTCCCCCTTTCTTACTTGAGCTCTCTAGTCATTGGAATTCTCGCTTTTGGATTGGCTTTTTACATGAAAGGATTGCTCAGTCTATTTTTGATGGTTAGTAGCTTCTACGTGCCCATTGTCACAGTTCCGTTATTATTTGCAATATTTGGCTTTGAAAGCACCTCTAAATCGGTATTAATAGGGATGGGATCAGGGTTGATCACAGTGCTATTATGGAGGACTTATTTATTAGATATTACAGGAGTTGATAGTGTAATACCTGGAGTTATTGCTAATCTAATATTCTTCATTGGAAGCCACTATTTATTGAGGCAATCTGGAGGATGGATAAAAACTGAGACCATAATTTCGGGAAAATCATGTATAAGCATAAGTCAAAAATACTTAAAGAGGCTCATAAGTACAGCAACCAATTTTAGCATTCGTGAATTCTGTAAGAAAAATATTCCAGAAAAAGAATCAGTATACTCTTTATTCGGACTGTTTTGTATTATTTCAATTTATTCTACTATGTATTCTGTTCCAGTTGAAATCCGCGAACAGTATCCTAAGATTCTTGAGCTTATTTATCACTCAGTACTAATATCATCTACAGTATTCTTGACTTACCCAGTTTGGCCTCCAACATTTAGGAACGAAATTTTTATCTCGATAGCTTGGAATATAGGCATTGTATATATTTTGGTATTTGTAGGATGCTTGCTAGTGATCGTGAGCAATTTCGGTCAATTTCAAGTGATGGTATTCATTCTAAACTTGGTAGTTATTTCGATGTTATTAAGATGGCATGTTGCCTTAATCTCAATTGTTGGAGGTGTAATATGCAGTATTTTCTACTTTAAATGGCATACTGGTTTAAATAGTATACCTGGAGGATCGATTAGCTTACAATTCAAGATAATGTATGCTTTACTGTTAGTAGGCAGTGTCATGATAAGCTTCATAAGACCAAGGCAAAATCAGCAAGAACTCAGCTATAAAAAAATTGATCACTTGAGCGAAAGGTTAGATTATCAAGAAGGAGAAATAAACGAAGCACTAGACCTCAAGAATGAATTCATCCGTAACATTAGTCATGAATATCATACACCAATGACAGGAATTATTAGTACTGCAGAAACCTTATGGAAGGGATACGATAGGCTTCCAGATAAGATGCGTAAGGAAGCAGCCGAGACTATTTATAGAAGTACGATTAGACTAGAACACTTTGATAGTAATGTTGCAACTCTAGCTAGACTTGCAAGTCCTGCTCATGAATTAAAGAAGCAACGAATTAACTTTAGTGCCTTAGTAGAAAATAGGGTTAGAATTTGTACAAAACTTTATGTTGTAGAAAAGGATATAAACAAGCGTAACTTTATTCTCAATGTAGTGCCTAATATAGAAGTATTATGTGATGAGTACTACATTACTAAAACTCTAGATAATTTAATAATTAATGCTATCGTTTATTGTAAAGCCGGGAACATCAAAATAAATCTGAATAACGATGCAAATAAAGAAATAAGTTTTATAATTGAAGATGAAGGAATAGGAATTCCTACAGCAGATTTACATGATATATTTGGGGCATTCATAGTAAGCTCAAAGACTCGTACTCCAGCAGGAGGTAGAGGAGCGGGTCTTGCGTTGTGCAAGAAAGTTATAGAGATGCATGACGGTAGTATAGTAGCCGAAAGTGATGGCAATAAAGGGGCATTATTTAAGTTAAATTTACCTGTCTAATGGAGTCTATAATAAAGTTTGCTTAATCTGGTCAATGATCTGTTCCCTGTTTTTTAAGAACACTTCTGGTGATTTTTCTGCTGCATACCAGTAAGGCTCTACCAGGGCTAGAAGGGCGCTTGTATCCTCCTTCCCAGCTCCTAAGGGTATCATACTTCATACCCAATAATTCAGCAAACTTCACTTGAGTCAATCCATATACTTTCCTTATTGCCTTTATTCTCCTAGGTGTTATTACTTCCTGCTGGTGTCCTATAAGTTCTGCTGCTGATAAGTAACTGATATTCATTTTTTCTTTCCTTGATTTGTGATCTTTAATGCTTAACTTCGTTATTTATATTGTTGCGTTTAAGTAGCAATACACATATAAACACATAATATATTTTCCAAATCCAGAAGCAAGAGATAATAAAATGAAAGCTCTAGCTAGTACTATTGCTGAGTTAGATAGTATTGGTTTGTTGCTCAATAGCTTGCCCCAAAAAACTGAGCAAAACCTTCAAAATGCTGTTCCTGCTATTGCTGAAGCTATTGAGCGTGACTTATTTTCAGAACTAGGGCAAAAAGCACGGGAATGTTGTGATGTAGTCTCAAAGGCTATGAGAGAGGCTGATATTCTATTTAAAAGAGATCTTAAAAACAAGTTGCAGATTTTAGCATTATCCACTGTATTATCAACATGTAGCTCAATGGCTGGTTGTTATTATGTTATGAAGAAGTTTCCTCAACGTCTTTTCATCGAAACCACGGGTAGTATTAATGCTAACAATAGCTCCATTTCAGTGATAGGAAAGAGCCCGATCACGGCTGGTAAAAACAATACAATCAATCAGTATAAAGGATAGATTGACAGACTAATAAACTTCTTGCTTCTGGATTTGAAAAATATATTATGTGTTTATATGTATATTGCTACTTAGACGCAACAATATAAATAACAAAGTTAAGCATTAAAGACCACAAATCAAGGGAAGACAAAATGAATATCAGTTATTTATCAGCAGCAGAACTTATAGGACTCCAGCAGGAAGTAATAACACCTAGAAGAATAAAGGCAATAAGGAAAGTATATGGATTGACTCAAGTAAAGTTTGCTGAATTATTGGGTATGAAGTATGATACCCTTAGGAGCTGGGAAGGAGGATACAAGCGGCCTTCTAGCCCTGGTAGAGCCTTACTGTATGCAGCAGAGAAATCACCAGAAGTGTTCTTAAAAAACAGGGAACAGATCATTAACCAGATTAAGCAAACTTTATTATAGACTCCATTAGACAGGTAAATTTAACTTAAATAATGCCCCTTTATTGCCATCACTTTCGGCTACTATACTACCGTCATGCATCTCTATAACTTTCTTGCACAACGCGAGACCCGCTCCTCTACCTCCTGCTGGAGTACGAGTCTTTGAGCTTACTATGAATGCCCCAAATATATCATATAAATCTGCTGTAGGAATTCCTATTCCTTCATCTTCAATTATAAAACTTATTTCTTTATTTGCACCGTTGTTCAGATTTATTTTGATGTTTCCGGCTTTACAATAAACGATAGCATTAATTATTAAATTATCTAGAGTTTT
>JBPBQH010000115.1:0-4759 GCA_050954685.1 Janthinobacterium lividum
TTGATTATGAGCTAAATATTTTAGAAAGTGAAAATGAAGATTTAGCATCACAAACTCGCTCGCTAAACAAAATAACATTAGCAATTGATAAAATTAATTCACTAGAAATAATTAAAGAAAATAACTTTTTTACTTCGAGAAGTACTTCCATACCTTTAGAAATGAAATTAGTAAAATTATCTGCTGTCATTAACTCTAACCTTACTAGTGCTCTTAAATCTCTTAAAATTCCTACTAATAGTGTTATTGAAATTGTAGACTCTTACAAACACCAAGTTGATTTTCAGCGTCAAATTCAGCCAGGAGATACAATAAAAATTGTGGCTGAAAAATTTGTTGATAAAAACGGTAAATTCATGCAACATGGTAAAATTATGCATGCATCCTTGGTTCTCTCTGGCAAAGAATATAATATATATCGTTATTCATTTGAAGACAGTAAAAATCAAATTTTCTTTTCTGAGAATGGCACAAGTATGAAAAGAAGTTTACTTAGGACTCCACTTAACGTAATTAGAATCTCTTCACATTACGGCGACAGGAAGGATCCTTTTTTAGGTTATACTAAAATGCATAAAGGAGTAGATTTTTCAGCTCCTGAAGGAACGCCTATTAATGCGGCAGGGAATGGTACTATAACAGAGTTAGGTTGGAGATCCGGATATGGTAATATTGTACATGTAAAGCATAGCCCTACTCTAACTACTATATACGCTCACGCAAGCAGATTTGCAAAAAATCTAAAAGTTGGAAGCTTTGTTAAACAAGGACAGGTAATAGCTTATGTGGGAAAAACTGGCCGAGCTAAAGGTGCTCACCTCCATTATGAAATCAAAATTGATGGTAAACACGTAAATCCTATGTCTATAAAGACTACCGCAGGTCTCCAACTAGTAGGAAATCAACTAGCTAAATTCGAAAAATTAAAGAAGCAATTAAAAGCTATAAGTGTAGAAAATCGTAATATTGAGATAGCGAAAGCTGGCTGAAATATATTATTATTTTGTTTACTTGATTCAGGGAAAATTGAAGGCCAAGTTAGTTTAGATAAAATTATTACTATATTGAGCTAATAGTATTAGGGCTATAGTACTAATTTTTCCATTAACAAAGTTGTATTTTAAATTATCTATACACGATACAAAAATTTCTAAAGCTGGAACTAAATAATCTAAATGCATATATTTTCAGAATTAAAAAAAATAATACTGTCATCCCTTCAGGCTAATGGACTGATAATTAAGCTCGTAATTCTAGACCAAATTACGAAATGGTGGCTAATTAATTATTTCCTACGTCACCCAGGCGGTACAATAAAGACTAACTTTATCCTAAATATAGTACCTGCTTGGAACCATGGGATCAGTTTTGGCTACTTAGGAGATTTTCATCAGTATAGTAGTATGATCCTTGCTTTTATTAATTTTATGGTCGTAATTTATTTATGGAATATCTTTGCTAAATCTAAGTCATTAGTATCTTCTATTGGTTACAGTTCCATAATAGGAGGAGCTTTAGGCAATATAATCGATAGACTTACTAGAGGCGCAGTATTTGATTTTATACATTTTCACTACGATGAACTAAGTTTCCCTATATTTAATTTAGCAGATATCTTCATCTCGATAGGCTCGTTCTTACTCATATATAATTATTACCAAAACAAAAAAGCTATTGAACAGGAAGAAGATACGGAGTATGATGCTTCCGGAAAATGAGCAGAAAAAATTTGTACATCAGAGGACACAAAATTAGAGAGAAATAATTATGTCTAGAATCTATATAATATTAGCTTTGTCAATTATGGTTACATCCTGCAGTAAAAATATACAGCAGAAAATTGGTGTAGTAACCTCTGGCCCAGATGAATATAAGGTTCAACGTGCTAAAGCTTTAGAAGTACCTCCCCATTACGAATTACCATTACCATATTCATCACACAATTCCCTACCCAATGTTAAATCAAAGAATAATTCCAACTTGAATGATGGAGAAAAAGAACTAACAAAAGAGATGGAACTAAAATAGTATGAAATCAAGAACAGTAGCGTTAAATAAAACAACAACTTTGCTATTTCAACTAATTCAAGTGGGAAATCTGCCGGGAATAAAAAAGCTAAGTAATATAATCTCTAGCATAATAAATCTTCCAGATGATAACGGGACAACACCGTTACTTAGCGCTATCTACTACCAAAATAACGAATTGGTGAAATTTCTTTGTGAACAATTCAGAGATACAATTAATGTTAATCAACTAGGTTATCTAAAAAGTACCACAGGAACAATTTCTTCACTAATTTCTCCATTGATGAGAGCAATTTATCAAGGCGACTTACTTATCGCTAAAACCTTATTGGGGTTTTCAGCTGTGTTAGCTAAAACAGATCAAAGAATATTCAAAGAGAATAATCCAGACAATACTTTTCTCCTGGATGCAATTAGTAAGGAAAACTTAGAATTAGTAAAGTTCTTTGTTCAGGATATAAAGGTCGATATAAATGAAATAGGCTATTGTGATCAGATGTGGATATCTCCTATAATGAGAGCAGTTTACCAAAATAATGAACCAATTGCTGAATTTTTACTAGATCAATCAGATATTAAGTTAGATAATATAGCACAAACAAATATAGATGGTGCTGATTATACTCTATTAGAACGGGTCACATACCAAGAAAACTTTGAATTATATGCCTTAATACTCGAGAGGAAACACGAAATTTATAGCCCAGAACTTGGCGGTGAAAGCGGAAATGCAGATTGTATGAATCTTGCCTGAAAAAACTAATCGTTTCCGTTTTAAAACTCTTAGTTAAATTATTATGTGTTGAGTTCGAAGGCTCTTAACTCCATCAAAGCAAGTTCTTAGGTATATTTCAATATTATTTGCAGCAAAATTTATTGCTATAGAATTCATTTCACAGTTGCTCGTTTATATATATTCCCCAAAGCACAGTTCTGCGTGCCCAGCCTTTATTTCCTTTACATAGCAATAAGCAAAATTCTTGTGTACACTTTTTAAGTTGACATCTCACACTCGGACTAACTCTAGCAACAACTTCATTTTTGTTTGATGTGGGGTACCTTAGTAACTCGATGATATTTTTATCTTTTATAATTACAGACCTCTTACCAGACAAGACACTGGAGTGAACCCACCCCCCTTGTCCTTCTATATCTTTGATTTGTCTCCACTGCTCATATTCAGCTACAATTTCCACAGGTTCATCTTTTTTAACAAATATCCATTCAAGAGGACATTTGGTGGATGGCCCAGTTCGTGCGTTTACTTCATTGGATTTAATTGAAGCAAATCTAGGGATGGGTAATTTCTTATTTTCCGCTAATACTATGTTATGAAAAAAGAGTATACTACTAATATATAGAATAAGCAGTTTACTCATTTTCTTCAATTTCTAGCAAATTATCTTCACGCTTAGCCATCACATAATTACCAGATCTGAATTGTTCTTTAATACGATTCACCTCATAGTCACTAATACCTACTGACTTCAGCACTGCTCCACCAAGCTGTAGACCAACTTCGTACTCTTCAGGTATAATCGAACTAGCTCCCGCTTCAAAAAACTCGGCTGATTTTTTAAGATTTTTAAGACGAATAATTATATTTAGATCTGGTAGAGCCTTAGAAATTATGCCTAAGGATTTTTTGATTGTAATTTCGTTACTCATCGCAAGTATAATAGTCGTAGCTCTTTCAATCCCAGTTGCCTTTAGCATGTCGATTTGAGATACGTCTCCCTTGAAAATAGGAAAACCATTTTCAAATTCTTCAGTAACTAATTTGTCGCTTACGTCAAGAACTATATAATTTATTCCTTCGGCCTCTAAAATGTTAGCTACCATCTTTCCGACTTTACTAAATCCTGCAATCACCACATGATTAGTCAAATCTCTTGCGCCCAATTCAATAGTTTGTAGCGGTGTTTTATCAGATCTTCCGTCTAATATTTCTGCTAAACTTTGACCGAGAATAGCAAGTAGAGGAGTTAAAGCCATAGTACATGTAACTACTAGTAATAAAATATTAGCTGTATTAGATTCTAGTATCCCATTTTCTTTACCAAGACTGAACAAAATAAATGCGAATTCTCCTCCTTGAGATAGCAAAAGCCCTGAATGCAAAGCCACTCCTTTATTAAAACGAAATAAAACGCACAATGCTGCAATTATCAAAGTTTTTACAACTACTAAAGTTATTGAAAAAGTTATAATGTGCGAAATTTGACTATACATTTCCTCGACATTGATCTTCATGCCTACCGTCATGAAAAATAGTCCTAAAAGCAAGCTTTTGAAAGGATATATGCTCTCTTCTGCTTGAGTTCGGAAATCGGTTTCTGCTACTAATACTCCAGCGACAAAAGCACCTAGTGCTAAAGATAAACCAAAATATTCAGTACCCCAAGCAGCAGAAAGTACAATAAGTAAAGTCATAGAGATTGGTAATTCGCTGCTTTCTCCTTTTTCAGAAGAAATTAAACTAAATAACGGGCGTAGCAGTACTCTTCCAGCAACGAAAATAATTAGTAGTGCAACCAGTGCTTTACCAAATGCTGAAGCCAAAGCTATCGTCATGGACGTTTCACTCTTTCCAGCGAGAAGAGGAACAATAACGAGTAGAGGTACTACTACAAAATCTTGCATTAAGAGGATTGCCAAAGATATCCGGCCTACTTGAGTAGATTGCCCTCTCCTTTCGTCGATAACCTGCATAACTATTGCTGTAGATGAT
>JBPBQH010000167.1:0-4730 GCA_050954685.1 Janthinobacterium lividum
TATGGTTAGAACAATTGTGTCACTTGGCTTGGATAAAAAATTTTTATGTATATATTGCGAAATTTTAAAAGAAAGATTTAGAACGCTAAAGAGTAGTATTACTATTGAAATATCCATAACTAATATTCTCCTTGGTCTTGCATTAACGTAGAAATTATTGAGCTGTCAAACGGGCAGCTTCTATTGTTCTGTCAGCACGGGCAGCTTCTCTTCTCCTATCACTACAGATTCTATTGGAATGTAATTATTGTCTCCGGCAGTAGAAAAGGTAGTTTTGTAATTTTTTAGGCCTAATTTATCACCCAATGTTTGAATTACCAAATCTGCTACTGACTGGGCATCTGCTGGAGTGAGGTTATGCGGAATAGGATCTTTAGCCTCGCGACGATATTTTACAGCAGTCTCGTATATACCAAGAGCAAGATTAAGACAACAAGTAACTAGTATTCCGACTGAAATCATATACACCTCTTTTGATATATTGAAATGCTAGCTGAGTTTCATTAATTAGTAATTAATATTATAACTATTATTCATAAATTCAAAATTGTTGTAAAAAATTGTTGTAAAAAAGTGATACTCATTTTCCAAGGTGATAAAATTATTATGTAAATGAATAAGCAACTTACTTTAAATGCTCTTTACATCTATATATTTTTGCTATTCGTTAATGTTAGTCTAGTTGAAGCAACCTTTCACGGAGTCAATTCAAATTGAGCAAGCCAAATAGATTTTTTACTTGATCCAAAGTGCTTGAGGCAATCTCGCGTGCTTTATCAGCGCCTTCCTTGAGAACTTGGCTGATATAATCTTCATTATTAAGTAAGTCGCAATACTTTAAACGAATAGGGCTTAGCTTAGCGTCTATAATTTCTGCTAGATCACTTTTAAACTTGGAAAATTCCTTGCCGCTATATTTATCTATTATCGCTGGTATAGCCTCTCCAGATAAAGTACTAAATATACTAAGTAGATTACTTATTTCTGGACGTTGAGCAAGATCATAGCTTATTTCGGCTATGCTGTCCGTTTTTGCACGCTTAATTTTATAGCTTATTTGATTAGAACTATCGTTAAGATTTATGCGTGATAAGTCCGAAGAGTCAGATTTGCTCATCTTTTTCCGTCCGTTACTTAAACTCATTACGCGAGTATTGAGGCCTTCAATCAAAGGTTCTGGTAATTTAAAAACTTCGAAGCCGAATTTACGATTAATGATTCCAGCAATATCTCTAGTTAGCTCGAGATGTTGTTTTTGATCTTCCCCAACTGGTACTAGCTCGGCTCTATATATTAGTATATCCGCTGCCATCAGCACAGGATAGGAGAATAAGCCAAGGCAAGCATCTTCTTGATCTCTACCAGCTTTATCTTTGAATTGAGTCATTCTTCTTAATTGACCCATTGGAGTTATACAATTGAAGATCCAAGCTAGCTCTGAGTGCTCTTTGACGCTGTGCTGCAAAAACATAATCGATTTATCTGGATCTATACCTGTAGCAAGGTACATTGAAGCAGCAGAAATTGCCGAAGATCTTAATTCTTCCGGATCACGACTGATAGTAATAGCATGTAGATCTGCAAGGAAAAATAGACATTTATATTCTTCCTGCATTCCTACCCAATTTTTAATTGCCCCTAGATAATTTCCAAGATGTAGATTTCCTGTTGTTTGAGCACCAGAGACGACTATTTTTTTCATTCGTTTCTCCTAAGAATTTATTTTAGTGTATGTATTAAATTATCGCTTTATATATTAATAAAGTTTTATATAATATGTGACTAGTTATTTACCATGAATAAATTATCTAAGATCATGACTTGGCGCCTAAGAGTACTGTCTTTCTATATAATTATTAGTATATTTAGCGTAATATTTTTCATTACCTGTTGTCTACCCTTAACATTAATTAATGTCAAGTATCATATAAAATATAGTCTTGCTAAGTTGTTCTCTCATGTATTTATATGGGCCATAAAATTTACATGTGGACTAGATTATAGAATCAGTGGTCTCGAATTAATTCCTAACCAGCCTTCCATAGTGCTAGCTAATCATCAATCTTTTTGGGATAACTTTATAATGCAGATAATTATTCCAGAACATTCTTGGATAGTTAAACGCCAATTGTTTAATATTCCTTTTTTTGGCTGGGCTTTAAAAATGGCCGAGACTATAGCAGTCGATCGTAACGATAGTCTCTCCGTAAAACAAATTCTTAAAGAAGGACAAGAAAAAATTAAAAATGGCTTATGGTTAATAATTTTTCCAGAATCAACTAGGCTCAAACCAGGTCAGAATGCAAAGTTCAAGCCAAGTGCAGTAAAACTAGCTGCTATGACAGGAGTACCAATAGTGCTTATGGTACATAATGCTGGGGTATTTTGGCCAAAAGGTTTTTGGATAAGGAAATCTGGCATAATTGAGGTAAAGATCATTGATGTTATATATCCAGAACAAATCAAGGATCTAGACGTTAGGGCTTTAACGCAGACCATTGAGAATATTGTTAATACAGCTAAGCAAAAATTACCGTTAGAAGTCTTTTAATAATTGGTATGTTTAATCCTGAGTATGAGCTTTATAATAAATATTTTGATAAAAATCAAAATTGTGAGGATTTAATTTAAAGTCCAGCTCCGCCCGATGGAGGATTTTTAATATCTTCACTACTTCAGAACTAGTTATCTTAATTGCTGAACTTTTAAAATCTTTAACATATTTAAAAAAAATTGCTGGTGACAGAGATTTGATAGCTGAATCTAGGCTCTCTCCTTCTTCTTCTTTAACCAAAACGATATAGAAATTTGTGTAATATCTAATCAGCGAGCGTATTATTGATACCTCATTAATATTTTGATGTTTTAATCTGCTAATTTCTTTTAAAAAATCTTCAAGATTCTTTTGGCTAAAATGTACACATAGATCATCATAGCTAGCAATAATAGTGACACTAACCACGCGGCTTGTGTCCTCAAAATCGATGTGAGATTTATCTTTAGTATAAATCATCAATTTATCGATTTCGGTATTAATTAAATTATAATCACCTTTTAAATTAACCTTTGAAAAATCAAGGGCTTCAGTGGATATTGTTTTATGTTCAGTGTGGCATTTATCTAAAATAATTTTTACGATATTTTTTTCATCATCGTGATAGCAAGCCATAGATACTAAATTTGATTCTTTTTCAAAATGTTTCCTGGTCGTTGATGCAGCAGATAATTCGTCCGCTATAAATATTATAAGATTATAATATTCACTATTTAATAAGCTTTTAATTTCTGCACTTAGAGAAGAAGACATGGTTGTAATTTTGATTAATTCTCTATTCCCAAAAAAATTCCTACGATTAGCTAAGGCTACTAATTGCTGGGGGGTAATATACGAATATTCTATTGCAGTAGATATAAGTTTGAACTCTTTAACTAATATTGCGCATGCTTCACTAATATAACCTTTGTCTGGCCCATAGAGCAGTAGACTCTTTATTACGTTGCTTTTGATTCCACGGATCAGCTCATCTATTTGTGAAAAGTATAATTTCATTGATTAACTGTAGCTTTAACTTTACCGAAGTGCAAAATTAAACGTCTTCTGATTTCCTCTGCCCCACATTTAGCAAGATTGATTCGTGTGAATTCTTGTTCTACGCTAGAGCCGTAAGGATTATATATAGAATTATAAGAAGAAGTTTGTGCAAATTGATTAGTTGTTAAAGTTATTCCAGAACTTATATCAATCAAACTATACGAAACGATTTGATTAATATTCTCTCTAATGATGTCTGAATTTTTTTGTATTATATTTGGCATAATACTCGAAGTAATTTGTATATCAAGTTTGTATCTAATTACATCTGATTTAGGTAACAATGCAACTAAATGATGCCTAAGCTCTGCTCCCTCTATTGAGTTTATAGGAGTAACTTCAATAGCACCTAAACTTTCTCGGTCAGGAAAATCATTGCTAAGTATAGGTACAAATCCGCAAGATGAGAGTATTAGGCAATAAATTATTACTTTTGTTGTTGAGGATAGGATATTCATGGGTACGAACTAAACTTCTTTTGACAAATCAGGCACGTCGTTAGACGAAGAAGCGCCCTCGGTAGGCTTTTTCTTAACAAATGACTTCTTATTAACACGCCTTCTATTATTTCTCTTAGGTTTAGCTTTTTCTATAACATTACTTTGCTCTTCCTCTTCACTCACAATGACTGATGTATCACCATCTATAGTTACCGCGTTATCTACTGAGATAATAGATTCAATAACTTCTGCGTCGCTGCCCTTGATTATATTGTTTTTATCCTTAACATCAGATTTTCCATTTTTGATTGTGACCTCCGGTTCCTTACTTTGACTACTGGAGCTAATTTGAGTAGCAGGTTTAATAGAGTTATTAGAACTTTGGTTTCTCTTATTGGACTTTATCTTTTCGATCGAATAATTATCTGACGTTGCTGTTTGATCTAGGAAAAAATTCAATTTAATATTATATTTATCCTCAATAAATTTAATTTCTTTCCTTTTGTTGTTTAACAGGTAAATGCCTGATAATACATTGGTATAGACATTTACTATGTCAACATTGTCGTTACAAATTTCGTTCTCAACAGTTCTAAGTATCAGCATACTATTAGACTGATCAGCTCTAACTAATCCTTTGCCATTACAATGGGAGCAGATAGAAGAGTTAGACTCTAAAAAAGAAGGCCGCATTCTTT
>JBPBQH010000168.1:0-4702 GCA_050954685.1 Janthinobacterium lividum
TTCATTGAAGCAGCACAGTTACTGGAAAGTAAAAAAGTCCCTGCCGAATTTTGGTTAGTCGGAGAGCCAGATCAAGATAGTAAAATTTCTATTCCTCTATCAACGTTAAATTACCATCATGATAGAGGTCATATCAAGTACTTTGGTTACCAAAATAATATTAAGAAAATATGGCAGCAATCCCATGTAGCGGTTCTGCCTTCCTATAGAGAAGGCTTGAGTAGGACCCTTCTAGAAGCTGGAGCTTTTGGGAGAGCTTTGATCACTACTGATGCACCAGGAGGTAGGGAGATCGTAGAACATGAAAAAACTGGATTATTAGTTAAGGTAAGAGATGCTCAAAGTTTGGCATGTGCTATGGAATTATTAGTCAATGATTCATCTTTAAGAAAAAAACTTGGTGCAAATGCGCGAAATCATATTTTATCAAAATATGATTCTAAAATAATAGCCAAAAAGATGGTAGAGCTGTATTGAAATTAATTGCTCGACATTAACTATTATATTTGCTAAATATTAGTTGATTACCTACCTTTAAAAATCGATTTTAGTTTTTAGATATATAGCAATTTCTTCATCAAATCAGGAAAATAAATTGACATGAAAAAGAATTTAATCCTAGTTGTAGACGTGAGAAATTGGGCTTTCGACAATATTGCACAATATTTAAAAGCAATACTTAAAGACAATTATAATTGCCATGTAATGTATGCTAGTGATTACAAAAATTACCAAGAATTTTTCGATAAATTAGGGATCTACAATAATATAGATTTTATGCATTTCTTTTACAGAGCTTACTTAAGCGAATTATTGGAAATGGTAGCAAAAAATATGGATTTATTAGAAAACAGTTATTTAGAAAATTTTTTGAAGATAGCTATTACTACTAATGTTCCAGAGCATCTATTCATTGATAATGTTAATGAAATAGCTGATAAGATTACTGTATTTTCCTTCATAGATAATTATTATACAGTAACTGAGAGATTAAATAAAATTTATCACGGTATTCGTTACTATCCGAAACCTTGGGGCACGATTTACGATAATATATTGGCAAATTATAAATCTCCTGAAATTAAAGTTCATAATGGGGACTTAGTGATAACTTGGGTCGGCAACAGTAAATGGGGTGATTGGCACTATGGCAAAGACTATGATTCTAAAGGATTTAAAACTTTGGTTCTACCAATATTTGCAGAGCTGATTAAGGAAAATATTAGCGTCAAAGAAAATATATTGGATAGTCAGAGCAAAAAAAGAACTAAGGAAGAAATATTTGCTCATCTACAAAATACCGATATCTTATTGATGTGTGCAAAAACCGAAGGTACTCCCTTACCTATAATCGAAGCTATGGCATCTGGCTGCGCTATTATCAGCACTGATGCTGGGATTTTTCCAGAGATCAGTCCACAAATTCAACAACAATTTATCGTAAAGAATGACCCAAAAGCATTTGTAGAAGCAATCAAGAAACTAAATTTAGACAGACTACTATTGGCGGAAATAAAAAGAGAAAATTTCTTAACTTATCAGAAGGTGTTTTGTGATAGTAAAAAATTCGTAGGTCTTTGGTCACAATTAATAGAAGATTCAATCATAAGGTCGCAAAACAAAGATAGATCAGCGAAGAAACTAAGTGTCTTGAAGTCTAATAAGGAAGCTAACCAGCGAAGTTTTACTTTCGATGCAAAAAAAGTGGCCAAAAATATTATTAGAAATAATTCAATTATTAGAAGTACCATACTATATTTATTAAAAATAGATTTAGTAAGAAACTTAGTTAGGAATATACTGTCTGTATTAGACTTTTTTAACGCAAAAAATTGTAATATCAGAATTTTGCAGAACTTGATAGCAAGTTTTCATACTTCTAGTGAAAACAATAAAGGCAACGAAGAAGATATTTGCGTAATTTACCCAACCATGTTTCCAGGAGTTGCTAACTCGACAAAAACGCTCTTTAGTAATGCTTTGCCCCTACATCTGAAAAGATGGCATCATTATTTAGGAATATCAGACAAGGATATTACGCAGATAGCTGAAGCTATTTTAAAATCTTCAATCAAAAAACTAATATTCTCTAGCGGAGAGGATATGCAAATAAAACTGGTAAGAAAACTACATAATATCAAAGCAGATAAAAAGATCGATATTTACTTGCTGTGGCATGGCTCTCCTGCTCAATGGGTGGATTATCATCATCGTTCAACTTTCTATAAATGGCTGGACTTATACAAAGAAGGTAAGATTAGGTTTTTCATCACTCTTAAGAAAGATTTGGAAAAAGTATTAATAGCGCATAACGTAGCATCTCAGCTGTTACAAAATTTTATATCTGTCAAAAATCGAGCATGTGATGAACAAACCAAGCCAGAGAACTTCCGTATCGGAGTATGGAGTGCATCAAATATTTGGATAAAAAATCTCTATCCTCAACTTTTGGCAGTAAGCATGTTGAAGGAGAAAGTTGAATGCTATACTAATTTCAAGTTTCAGAAGCAAGACAGATGGATGACGAAGAATAGTAACATCAAAATTTTTGCTGAAAAATTGCCTAATGAAAAGCTGCTCGACTTGATTGCAGAAACGTCACTTACATTATATGTAACTAATAGTGAATGTTCACCAATGATTGCTTTGGAAAGTTTGGGTCTAGGCATACCATGCCTGGTAGGTCCTACTTCTGATTTATATAATCGAGATGAATATTTGAGGGAAATGCTCACAGTTAATCGTGTTGATTGCCCCTTTACTATTTTTATCGCTATAGAAAAAATTATGCTTAATTACGAGCATATAAAATCTCGGATACCGTCTTTTGTAACTGAATATAATAATGCAGCTTTGAAATTAAAGAATTTATTAATTGAACGTATGCGTGACATTTAACTTAGGCTTTTCTTAAGCGAGCTTAAAGAACCTGAAAAAGAACGGCGGCTTCTATCTATAAAATCTGTAATAGTTTTTATTAATTATAATATTTAGATTGACTAATCGCTTATTCTGAATTTCTATAATTTGCACTAAAGCGTGTAAAAAATTATTTAATCCATAGGCAGATTTTAATAACTTCTGCGTAATTTTATAAGATAAATAATATGAACAAAAAATACACCTACAAAATTCTGTTACTGATTATCTGCGGAATTCTTACGTTCTCTTATTATATTAAGAAGCAAGTAACAAGAAATGTAGACAAAAGAGCAAAGCTAATAATCAAAATAGACGAGAACCATGTTCTTACGGGACTAATAAGTCCTATAGAAGAAATATTGAGTAAAAAATATGACGTTTCTTATAGTGACAAAAATTACAATGTGCTATTTGAAGGTTCAGGGATTTATACAGAAGAATTAAAAAATAGAGACTTTAATAAAAAGATACCGCTTGACCCAGACGTTGTGAAAATATTTTGGACTGGTGAGGCAATATTGCCTAACTTAGACAGCTACGATTTAACCATTGGTTTTAATCGGATCGAGCACCCTAGATATATAAGATTTCCTCTACATTATTCTTATGATTTTAGTAGCCGAATAAATGCAGATTATGATAGAGCATCTGATATGGGTGCGTGCAACCCTGGCAAAAAATATTTTGCTTGTTTTCTTGTTAGTAGTAACTTTTTAGAAGATAACTATCGCAACCACAAGCCATTTGATGGATGTAATGCTCGTGTCCAACTCTTTCATAAATTATCTCTATACAAAAGAGTCGAGAGCGGTGGCAAACTTCTCAATAATATTTATCACGAGATTGCTAATACTAATACGATGGAATGGCTATCGCAATGCAAATTTATTATAGCTTATGAAAACCAGTCTTGGGAAGGCTATGTCACCGAGAAGCCAGTTCAAGCGTACTTTGCTGGAGCTGTCCCTATATATTATGGCGACGAAGGTAGTAACAAAACTCAAGGATTAAATAAGAAAGCTGTGATTTATGCCAAGGACTTCGATAATGATGATGATCTAGTAGGATATATTAAAAAAGTAGATAATGATGACAAAGCATATTGCGATATTTGGAATCAAAATATTATTTCTGACAAAAAAGATTCTTATGAAAGCACAGTAGCTAGACTACAAGATAAATTATACGAAGTAATAGATACAAAACTAATCAAGAAATAGTAATTACATTATTGGCAATTTTATCGGCAAAAATGATCCTTTTCTCTGATAATATGAATTCTAACTAATAAGGAATTATCTTTGCAATTTTCTATAGGACAGGATACCAGACAACTATATAGTACCGATGTTTAAGTTAACCTAAATTAAAAGCTTAGAAAATATTCTTTCATCTAGGTTACTAGATACGAAGACCGTTATAGCAATCCGAAAGTACTCAATCTTGTATTCTAAGTACTTAGTGGTGTGGTGGTTTCGATTCGTCATGCTATTTTCCTTCTTGCGCAATCTTAATTTGATTAAAATAGGCTTAGAGCCTGCAAAATCAATACTCAAAATTGGCTTGCAGACAGAATTAAAGAACATTTCTTTGCATATATTTCTGGGGCATAGGGATTACCTTAATAACCCTTAAAGAGTTATAGTTACTGAAATGATTAATTTCTTATTTTGGATATCTAGGGCGTGTCATCAATTAAGAAGGATAATGGATGAAGCTAAGGTAGCACTATAATCCATGATCGCTATCTATATAGATAACGGATAGCGCTAGGGAAATT
>JBPBQH010000116.1:0-4569 GCA_050954685.1 Janthinobacterium lividum
TGCTTGATCGAAAATAGACTTTGCAAACTGCTCGATACTGTTATTATTAACATCTTTAAGAATATTATTGATCTTATAAATTACGCTTTTAGGATAGGGATTTAATCTGCACGTGGACGTAAGTAGTTGGGAGGGTGATTTTAAAACGAAATTTCTTCAGTGATTATATTCTGACCATCAAACTTCGTAATTTTCTCTATCTTCATACGAGCTTCGGATAACTTCTTTTCACATAAGGTTTTTAACAAAATACCTCTTTCAAAGCTGCTGATTGCTGATTCTAAATTTTCTTGTCCATTATCTATTTTTCTTACGATTTGCTCAAGCTCTGCTAAGGCTTCCTCAAATGACATAGTTTCTATAGATTTTGGTTCGCTCATAAGATAAGATGTTTTTATACACTTAAAACATTTTTTAAATACTTATGCAAGTAACAATTTATAAATTCATTAAAAGTCATATGCAATCGGGCAGTGGTAAAGATACTTGGTTGATCGAATCGGCCAAAAAAATGGAGGGTCGCTTTATAGAATCTTTGATGAATAGAACCTCATCGAGTAATATGAACAATGAGATAAAGATTGAATTTGATAGCTTAGAAGCGGCTATAGCTTTTGCAGAAAAAAATAATTACTTGTATGAGCTTATTGCAGATAAGCCTGAAAAAATAATAAAACAGAGTTACGCAAATAACTTTAAATAACAACCAATATATTAGTGTGCAACATGGATTGCTAATGAGAGCAAAATTGCGCGAAATAATATTATTACAAAATCTTGAGTTAACTTAAGTGATTTAAGTTAGGAATTTTTTGGTAGGCTTCTAGCAACAGAATTATTCAAGATGTTGTGCTTAGAAAAATCAATAATTTTATAAAGATAAAGAATAGGGTCCACATTTATCAATGTAGACCCTATCAAAACTAAGTAACTAATCTATGTAACTATTAGTTACTTGGTGTCGTTACACCTAATTTTTCTTTTACTTCATCAGATACGTTACTGTAGTCGCCTTTATTTACTTTGTCACATTCACCTTTTGGCACCATGACCCAAGATTCCTTACCGTCTTTGACAACTTTACATTTTTCCATGTCAGCTGAATTCATTTTATTTGTGTCCATATCCTCGGCGTACACTGAGCCAAGTGTTAATAGGGTAGCTGTTGCTATTCCTACTAAAATTGAAGATGTTTTCATATGAAACTATATCCTTATTCAAATTATTGGGATTACCCGACCCCCGGGCCCCTGCACATCTGATACTAATTTAAAATTAATTAATAAACAATTATCTGTGAATGTTTTTAAACGCTAATTTAAATATTTAATATGATAATTGCTTTTTAATCACATATTTTAAACTGTAAAACTCTATCATATCCAGATAAGTCCTTAGTGATTGAAGCAAGGAAAAAACCAGCCTTACTAAATATATTATTAATTTGATCAGCTTGACTAAATCCTACTTCCAAAAATATGGATCCTTTATCAGCTATAAAACTTGAAGCTTTGCTAGCAATATTTTCGTAAGCTTCCAGGCCTTGATGACCAGCAAACAAAGCACTAGCTGGCTCGTGTAGTAATGTTTCTTTAGACATTAATTCTCTCTCCTCTATTGCTATGTAAGGAGGATTACTGACTATAATATCAAATCTTTCCTTCTCTATGCTTTCAAACCAATTACTCAATATTAGCTTTATTCTGTTAACTAAACCATATGTTTTAGCATTGTTTTTACTTATAAGAAGAGCATCTGGCTCAATATCACAGCCAATTCCTGTAGCGCTAATTATCTCAAGTAAAAGACTAATAATAATGCAGCCGCTGCCGACTCCCAATTCTAACATTTTAAGATTGTGATTTTGTGCGTAAGAACTTGCCAATATAGCTGTAATTAAAGTTTCTGTATCTGGTCTTGGAATTAATACCTTATTATTTACTTCAAATTTACGACCATAGAATTCCTTAAAGCCTAGTATATAAGGCAGAGGTATTAAATCACAGCGCTTTGAAACTAACTCATGAAACTTGTCAATTTCAAAATTTCTTAAGTCACATTCAGGATTCAAGAGTAGATATTCTATAGATTTATCAAGAGTATGGGCAAGTAATAATCTAGCATCTAGACTAGCCGATTTTATGTCCAGATTTCTAAATTCTGAAGTTGCCTGTTTCAAGGATCGTTCTATATTCATATTATTTTCATATCTGTACTACTAATTTTGCTAATTGTTCTATTTTGTACTTATGAATATAAAAAATTATCTAAGATACAGCAAACATTTATTGCAACTAAATGATGACATTAATTCGCTATCTTATTCAAGTTCTATAAATGAAGTCATTAAGAAAATATAGTCAATAATATTTTGAAACTAGAAAATTAAGATGGAAGGAATTGAAGTAGAGAAATGTGGTACAACAACATTGAGGCGAAGCGTGTAAGATCGCATAGTAACTTCCATGCATACAATAAAGAGTAGTGAAAAACTAAATACAAAAGAGATATGTAGAGATGAAAATATTTGCGCAAGATCGAAATATTTCTTCGAACTAAAGCAAGACTTGCTAAATTATATTAAATTTCTCTAGCCTTTCTATAGAAATTGGCTATAAAAGACTTGCTACAAAATAATTAGAAATTATGTCAGAAGTAATCGCAAAAGAACAATTAGTACAATTCGTCAGTAGAATTGAAAGGCTGGAGATAGAAAAGGCTGATCTTGTCGAAGATATAAAAGAAATTTTTGCCGAAGCAAAATCTACAGGGTTTGATACAAAAATCATGAAACAAATTATTAGGCTAAAGAAGCTAGATAAAGCCAAGCTTGCCGAAGAAGAGGCAATACTAGAATTATATAGGCAAGCTCTTGATCTGTAGTGAGTAAATTTACTTAAGTGCTAGCTAATTTAGTTACCTAAAGTTATAATTATATTTGACTAGTTAAAGCTTTATTGTTATAAAGTTTCAATGTATCTTTGGGGCGTAGCCAAGTGGTAAGGCAACGGTTTTTGATACCGTCACGCGTTGGTTCGAACCCAGCCGCCCCAGCCATCATGAATCTCAACCCTAATTTAACTTTAGTGGCTGTTCTTCCTATAAAACAAATATATTATCAAATAGATAGATGACTGAGCTATAATTATAGCTGGTGCTACTGGAATATTTAAATGAAAAGACGAAAATAAGCCTAACATATTAGCAAAAATAGCGAAAATAGTAGCTAATATAATCATACGTGAAGGAGTAGTTGCAGCTAACCTAGCAGCAAGAGCTGGTACGAGCAAAAAACTAGTAATAAGCAAACTACCAACAATCTTGATCGAGAACAAAACTGCTAATGCTAGTAGTACTAAAAATAATAACTCTATGGTTTTTACCCAAATTCCGCTCACCAAAGCAATGTCTCGGCTTAATACTATTAGATTAATCTGCCTGAAAAAAAATATAATAAAACTGTAAGTAGCAATTATAATGAGCAATAAAATTACTAAATCTTCCTGCGATGACGATATGATATCGCCAAATAGTAATTGATTAATATTTACTGATGATGAATTTAGAGATGTAAATATTAAGGCAGAGGCAAGCATTAAATTAGAGGTCAAACTTATTGCTGCGTTACTGCCAGAGATTTTACTGAACTTAAATATAATAGCTGCGAATAATATAGCCACGATCAGCCCCGAATAGATTAAAGGCATTGCACAAACGACGCTAATGCTGCCAGCTAGTAAGCTTGCGTGAGCCAGCCCATCGCTAAAATATATGTACCTCTTCCACAAGCTCAAGCAGCCAAGGGGAGCAAAGACAAGCGCTATTAGTATTGACGTCAATATTACAACTAGCATAAGACTAATGCTTGTGATCGTGATGATGATTGTAAACGCCAAGGGAGGATAATGTATTTATAAATTCTTGGCTTTTGTTAGTATCATTTGGCTTGCCACTGCAACAAATATGGCCGTTGAGACATATTACTTGATCTGAGCTTTTCATCACCATAAATAAGTCATGAGAGATCATAAAGATGGTAAGATCTGGATTATTCTCTCTAGCATTATCGATCAAATTATAAAATTCTTTTTGGCTCGATATATCAAGTGATTGTGTTGGTTCATCAAGAACAATCAAATCTGGTCTCCTAAGTAGATTAGCAATCAGAAGTAATTTTTGGAATTGCCCGCCTGATAATTTTGATATATCTATTTTAGCAAGATTTCTAATATCTATGAACTCAGCAAACTTAGTGAACTCTTTTTCTCTATCATGGTCAGGAGATAAAAGGTTCAGAAATCCTTTGACTGTGATTGGTAAACTTAAACTGAGATTAATCTTTTGAGGTACGTAACTAAGAGATATGTTAAGCTTTCTTATAATTCTTCCAGATGTCGGCTGCTCAAGCCCTAAGATCATTTTGGCTATGGTTGTTTTACCGGCACCATTTGGACCGATTATAGTAGTTAAAGTACCTTTCTCAATTTCAAAGTTGATCTCCCTAACTGGTATTTTATCGCCAAATTTTTTGGTAACTGATTCAAATTTGATTAGGTTCATATTTAGTAA
>JBPBQH010000056.1:0-4562 GCA_050954685.1 Janthinobacterium lividum
TGGCAAAGCTAAAGAAGTCACCGAAGCTAGATCTAAAGCTAGTCAAGAAGCTAAAAAATCCATGGTAGAAATTCCGCTCTATAAAAGCAGAACTATTCATCATGATGTTACTGGAAAAAGTGGAGCTGCCAAAGTAATACTAAGAAGAGCCAAAGCTGGTACTGGAGTGATTGCAGGAGGCGCAATGAGGGCTATTCTAGATTCGCTAGGAGTGCATGATATTGTTGCAAAATCTTTAGGTTCCAGTAATGTATACGCGATGATAGGAGCAACATTTGATGCCTTATTAAAGCTTTCTTCTCCCAGATCGATAGCAGAAAGAAGAGGTAGAAAAATAAATGACTTGTCCACGAAAGCTGCAAAAGTTGTTGAAGTAAATCAATAAATAAATTTTCGATATGAAAGAATCTCAAATGTCATCTAAAATCAAGAGCCCTAAGATCCTAGTCACTCAAGTTGGTAGTGCAATAGGCAGAAAATATGATCAAAAACAAACTTTGATTGGCTTAGGACTCAATAAGTTACACAGAACCAGTTTGCTAACAAATACTCCTTCTGTTCAAGGAATGGTCAGAAAAGTGAGTCACCTAATAAAAATAGAAGAAGTTAGTTGAGGGAAAAATGAAGTTAAATGTGCTACAGAATAATTATGGATCGAAGAAAGATAGAAAACGAATTGGTAGGGGTATAGGAAGTGGTAAAGGAAAGACTTGTGGTAGAGGTGTAAAAGGACAAAAATCAAGATCAGGGGTGGCTATAAAGGGATTTGAAGGTGGGCAAAAGCCTATGATTAAAAGACTGCCTAAGCGAGGGTTCAATTGCCCTGGCTCTACTAGCTATCAGATTGTTAATCTCAAGGACTTAAAGGAATTGATTGCATGTAGTTCATTCAATCTTGCAGATGTCCTGACTAAAAAATTACTTTTAGAAGCTGGTCTTATTAGAAATATGTCTTCCCCTATTAAATTACTTGCTAAAAATGCCGAAAGTTTCAATGAAAAAATAGCTATAGAAGTTGATCTTTATTCCAAAAGAGCTAAAAAAATCATAGAGAACGTAGGTGGTCGGTTTTTGTAACTCATGAATTCAAATCGTTTACAAAAAAGCAGCAACGATCTAAGTAACAGAGTTATCTTTACTATATTAATCTTATTGGTATGTAGATTCGGGTCATTCATTCCTATAGCTGGTATTAATTCACTAGCCCTAGATGATCTTGCTCAACAAAATCAGTCAGGAATTTTGGGCATGTTTAATATGTTGTCTGGAGGTTCCTTAGGTAGGATGTCAATCTTTGCATTGGCTATTATGCCTTATATAACAGCTTCTATTATTATTCAATTAATGTCTATTGCATATAAGCCTTTAGAGAACCTAAAAAAAGAGGGGGAAACAGGTAAGAGAAAGATTAATCAATTGTCACGCTACTTGACAGTGCTACTTGCTTCTTTTCAAGCCTATGGTATTGCCTTAAGCTTAGAGTTGACTATTACTCCGGTTGGTGCGGTAGTTATAATGCCGGGAGCTTTTTTTAAATTTACTACAGTGGTAACTCTTGTCGTAGGCACGATGTTTTTGATGTGGCTCGGTGAACAGATTACAAGCAGGGGAATAGGCAACGGTTCCTCACTCATAATATTTGTAGGTATAGTATCTGGTGTACCAAGTGCTATCATTAGTATGTTCGAATTATCAAGAAGAGGTGGGCTCCCTATGATGGTTGTATTCTCAATCTGTCTAGGAATCATATCCATTATTGCAGCAATAATTTTTTTTGAAAAAGCGCAGAGGAAAGTGCTAGTACAATACCCAAAGAGACAAGTTGGCAATAAAATTTATGGCGGTGAGTCGACTCATATGCCTTTAAAACTTAATACTGCTGGTGTTATCCCACCAATATTTGCTAGTTCTATTTTGCTATTTCCTGCAACAATTGCTAACTTTTCAAATAATCAGTCTGGAGTAATGAGTTGGTTTGCATACCATCTTGGACATGGCAAACCTCTTTACATATTGATATATGCTATTCTAATAATGTTTTTTAGTTTTTTCTATACCGCCGTAGTTTTTAATTCTGAAGAAACAGCCAATAACTTAAGAAAATATGGCGCTTATATACCAGGTAAACGTCCAGGAAAAAACACCGCTGAATATTTTGATTTCTTACTCTCAAGGCTCACAGTCATTGGAGGTGCTTATTTAAGCTTTATATGCATAATACCTGAATTGTTGATGAATAAATACGCTATATCGTTTTCTCTCGGTGGTACTAGTTTTTTGATAGTTGTGAATGTAGTCTTGGACACTTTTACGCAAGTGCAGACCTACTTGTTTAGCTCAAGATATGAAAATATGATAAAAAAAATAAAATTAAAAGATAAGTAAATAAACAATGTTAATGGTTCTCATTGGCCCTCCAGGCTCTGGTAAAGGGACTCAAGGGCAATTTTTAGCCGGTCAATTGGGCTTACCTCACGTTTCTATAGGGGATGTATTTAGAGAAGTCAGTAATGGAAGTGACTCAATTGGTAAACTACTCAAGGAATACATGACGCAAGGCAACCTTGTGCCTTCACAAATAGCTGATGGAATAATTAAAAACTTCTTGTCCTCAGAAAAATATAAAGCAGGGTACATATTGGATGGATATCCTAGAAACGTAGCGCAAGCACAGTTCCTAGATAGTATAAGCGATCAGGTGAAAAACGTGATTTATTTCGAAATCAATAAGGAATTAGCTCTCAAAAGAATTTTGGGAAGATTTAGTTGCAAAAATTGTAACAAGAGCTTTAATAGTAATTTTGACGGACCACCAGGAAACAACGCTTGTAATAATTGTGGATCTTCTGATTTTTTTCTTAGAACTGATGACAGCAAGAATATTATAGAAAAAAGAATCAAAGTTTATAATGAACAAACTTATCCATTAATAAAATATTATGAAAATATACGTAGTAACTTTTACACTGTAGATGCTGGCGTAAGTAAGGAAGAAGTTACGCTTCAACTTCTAAATATATTAAAAAAGATTTGACTTTATTCAATATCTTTATATTATTCTTTTTAAAATTTGAACTTTGGAGATCGTTCGTGGCAAGAATTGCAAGTGTAAATATTCCGACAAATAAGAGATTAGTAATCGGCCTTACATATATATACGGTATAGGACTGACTGCTGCTAAAGAAGTTTGTAAAAACACTCATATATCAGAAGATAAAAAAGTTAAGGATCTTAACGATCAGGAGCTTATTAGTCTTAGAAGCGCTATCGAAAAGAACTATAGAGTTGAAGGCGATTTAAGAAGAGAGATAAATCTTAATATAAAGAAAAAAAAGGACATACGTTGTTATCAAGGATTAAGGCATATAAGAAAACTACCAGTACGTGGGCAAAATACGCATTCAAATGCACGTACCAGGAAGGGTAAAGCCATTGCTATAGCAGGTAAAAAGAAAGTTACCAAGTAATCTATTAGAGTCATTAAGATGAACACAGTTAATAAAGTCAAAAAAAAGAAGAAAAATATCACTCTTGGTGTTGCCCACATAAAAGCAACCTTTAATAACACTATTGTAACTATAACGGACGTCCAAGGTAATTGTATAGCTACATCTACTGCTGGAAGTCAGGGGCTCAAAGGTACTAAAAAAGCAACTCCATTTGCTGCACAATTGACAGTAGATAGAGCCTCGCAAGCGGCGATTGAGCACGGTTTAAAAACCGTTTCGATCAGAGTAAGTGGCGCTGGAATACAAAGAGAATCAGCTATGAGAGCGGTTTTTCAAAACTTTATAGTCACGTCAATTATTGATGTTTCTCCCGTAGCTCATAATGGATGTAGAGCTCCTAAAAGAAGAAGAGTATAGATCACAGGTAACAAAATGACATCGTTGAACAAAAACTGGAATTCATTAATTAAGTTAGATAAGCTAACTTATGAAAATGTGCAAGATTCTCCTAATACCGTCCGAGTTATAGCTGAACCACTTGAAAGAGGTTATGGTGTGACTATAGGAAATGCGCTCAGGCGAGTTTTACTTTCCTCGTTACAAGGTGCTGCTATAACCTCGATCAAAATTCCAGGAGTGTTGCATGAATATTCTGCAATTCCTGGAGTTAAAGAAGATTTAATAGATATAGTGTTAAATTTGAAACAAGCATCATTAAAAATGCAATCAACAGACCCCAGGACTTTAAGATTAAGCGTTGAAGGACCTTGTATCGTTACAACAGGCATGATTCAAACAGATCATGCTGTTGAGATATTAAATCCTGATCACGTGATTTGTACTCTAGCTAAGGACGCTGTGCTAGAGCTAGAGTTGGTTTGCGAGAATGGAAAAGGATACGTGCCTGCGCTAATAAATAATAATAATAAATCCTCTATAGGATCTATACATATTGATGCCCTATTTAATCCTGTTAAAAAAGTCGCACTAAAAGTTGAAAATGCAAGAGTTGGACAAGTAACAGACTATGATAAATTAATTATGACTATAGAGACTAATGGTAGCATTACGCCTGAAATGGCTGTAGCTCTTTCGGCTAGGATATTGCAAGA
>JBPBQH010000117.1:0-4547 GCA_050954685.1 Janthinobacterium lividum
CCCAGCCCCGGCAATATATTCCCCAGCAATATAGTTGTGCATAAACATGACGCTGCCACTTGTCAACAATAGCATAGAGAAAGAAGTTAGAATAGGCAGAGGACTTAGAGGCACAAGGTGGAAGAGGTGTTCTTGCTTCATATTGGTACTTGAAGAAAATTTAATATAATTCTTAATATGATAATGAACACAAAGCGTTGAAAAGTCTATAATTATTTGCTATTAGTATTGCTAAACAATCCAGTTAATATAAGCTGCATAAGGCTACAGGAATTGAAATTTATTGGAAGTCAGATCGAATATGAAGTTGAATGTGATAGGACATAATTAAATTAGTGGGACAGGTGACAATAAATATAAAATCAGGAAATAGAATCTGGAATCAGTTTTTATTTGTTAGTTCCCACATTTTGCCTTCGGAGCTGCGCATGTCGTTCATTAGTTGTTGCATATATAAGCTGTCAACCTTGACTTTCTCTAAATTAAAAAACATAATTCTTAGTCATGATACTAGCTAAGTCACTCCTTACATTGAGATCTAGTCATAATATAGTTAGAGAAATAATTTATATTTTAGGAAAATAAATACTATGAGTTTAGTTAATACATACATGTCAGCGATCGCTCTTTTGGGTTCTTTTGTTTCTTATATGCAAGCCTATAGAATAGTCAAAAGGAAATCGGCAGAAGATCTGTCCTTACGGGGATATTTGATAAGCTTATTTACTTCGACCAATTGGTTAATATATGGAATAGCTATAAGTGATCAGCCACTAATAGTATCGGGGATCATAGGTTCAATTGGAGCAGGCCTAGTAGTAGCTAGTATTTTAAAGTACAGTTGACATCCTCTACCGCCTAAAGGAAAGAGGTGCCTAGAAAACTCAGGATTGGAATGGATTGCTCACTTCCAATATCCGTGCTTCACGGAGCAAGCTTTAGCCCCCCCTCCACAGGCTGCTTTCACGGTGTCCTATTAGCTGCACTTTCATACTGACAGTATCAACACATCTGACTTGTAGCTCAATTGGCTTCTAAACTCTCTCTAGTATTGATCTGTTGAGAGACATTGCCCTTTGCTGACTTAGACATATTGGCAATTTTCAAATCTTCCATAAAAATTGTAGCGTGGTTTTTACAAACCTTTGTTGAAAGCTTATTAATATAGTTTTTTCTTATATGAGCAATTTTAGTGTGTAACAATGTAATTTTTGCCACTTGCTTGCGCCAGTGTACTTGAGCACTTCTTCTGCAGCTTAAGTTTTCTTTGCATCCTTGTAAGCTTTGCTTTGATTTTTACCAAAAGCACTTACTGACCCATAAGTTTCGCAGTCAGACTATAGCAATAAACTTCGTTATACCTAAAATCTATTCCTACCTTGCTTGTGGATTGATGCGGCTTAATTTCTACCTCTTGCTTAATCTGAATTGAAACAAACAACATTTCCAGTCTTCAATATCGTTGCATTCTTAGGTAAGCCTGCAAGATCACGTGACTTTAAGAAAGCCACCCAACTATTCTAGGTAAGAATATCCTATTACCACTAATCTTGAAGCATTGAGGCAAAACGAAAACTTTTATGAATCTGTTTTTTCTCCATGTTGGCATTCTGTAGAACTCTGTTGAGCTTAACGGTGAAGAAGATAATGTGCATCTACTAATTAATTATTCACCTAAACTTGCCATCTCAAAGCTCGTTAATAATTTGAAAAGGTGTCTCTAGCCGCTTACCTTAGACTACAGCATTCAGAGCTACAACAATTGGAAGAATATACTATAGTCTCCTAGCTACTTTGCTAGCTCTTGTGTCGTATAAATATCGAGTAATATAGATTAATAAAAAGAGCTTTTTTATTTCTTCTAGCATGACAAAAAGTAAACTTGTCGGTAGACTGTTGTTAGTAATCATTAATTATCGATTAGCTTGATCGCTAATGAACTTCATTATTATAAATTAGAAAATTATTTAGTTAAGCTATCTTACCGGTTTTTTATCTAGCATTTTTTAATGTACTTGATAAAATTTCAAACTTGTAAATAATTAACTTTAAGTTAATTAAAATATGCAAATTATGAAGAACAATATTCTACTTCCTTTCGTACTATTATCAACTATATTATTAAGCGGATGCGCAGGTAAAAGCGGTCATGCGTTTTCAGAGAAAATGTCCGAATCTGAAGTTTCAGCCAAATTAATCAAAGATAAAACAACAAAAGAGCAAGTTAAAAATATGTTTGGTGACCCTGAAGACATCGATCTCCGTGAAGACGGTAGCGAAAATTGGGTATACAAGTTCGTTCGCTCATCAGCTAAAGCAGTGAATTTTGTACCCTATGCAAATTTAGTTTATAGTGGAACAAACGATACAATAAAGCGTTTGAAGATTTTATTCAATGCTCAAGGGACTGTTAATAGATTTGCTTTCTCAAATGCGACAGGAGAAACAAAACAGGGTTTATTCCAATAATAAAATTAGCTAAAGATTCGCTTAAAGTAGAGGCGCTATGTAGGAATAAATGAAGTCCTACTTTTGTCAAATTTCTGTACACACGTAGGAATAAATGAAGTCCTACTTTTGTCAAATTTCTGTACACACTTCAAAGACAGCTAAGGAATTATCTTCAGATAGTTGCTTGGCTGCCTTTGTATAAGACAAGCAAGATATATAAGTTAAGTCAAATATTAAGTAAATTGCTCGTCAAAGGTTATATCTATGTCGATAAGGCGACAAAGTTTCAGCTTCTGAATATTATATAAATGCTGGAATAGGGGAAGACTATAAGCAATTATAGCTCCTTTGAGAAATCAAGAGGACACAAAATTTAGTATAATAGTATTGCAGCCGCAAGACCTGTATTACTAAGATATTTAATTCACTTATGATATAAATAAAAGCTTTAGTTCTATAAATTAAAGAATTTCTATTTTCTTAGATTATTTAGAAAATTCCCATAATTAAGGATCACATTTTATAGGAATTGCCAGAATTTCTGGCCAAATTTTCTTCCATCCTAGATCATGAGATGCTTCGGGTATGATCTTTTGATGAACACAAGTAGAATTACTAGCTTCTATATATTTTAGTGTAATTATGGAAGGAACTATCTTATCACCCGCCCCTGAGAGATGCAGCTGAGGGATTTTTCTTATGTTTTGTGCATAGTCTACAGGATTAAGTGAGCCATCCATAGTGAGACCAACATGGTCTTGTGGATTTAGTAATTTGCTCATGATACGTTCATCATGATATTTATTAAAACTTACAATATCTAAGTTCCCAGCAATAGTTAGTACATCCCTGGTGTGCTCATTACGAGCAGCAAGCATAACAGCAATACCTCCACCCCCAGAGTAACCAACTAGACTAAAGGGTTTTTTAGGGTTTATAGTTTTTATTACCTCATTAATAGAACTTACTACCTCTTCAGACATTCTGCGCCCAGTCCAATATATTGGAGAGCTACATTTAGGATTTAATTCTGGTGGCGTATATTGGCAGGGTCTTGCAATATATACAACATTTGGTCTGTTATCTAGACATGCAAGTTTAAGTAGTAATTGATCTTTAGGAGTAGGATCTTTGGAGAGAGCACCATATTTATCGTAAACAGACCCATCGCTTTCAATGTAAAAAACAAAAGGTGATTGTTTGTCAGTTATTTTCTGATAGGTCGTAAGTAAAAATTCATTGCCTCTTACCAACCCTTCTACAAAACCATTTTTTCTGCTAAAATTTTTAGCACTCTCTACTTTATCTTTAAGAGATGGAGTACAAGAAAGAATACTAAACAAAGATAAGATAGCTAATAAATTTTTAAAAAGGCATTTCATCGTCTAGATCCATGTTATCACTATTATGGTTAGAATTATTAGAATTTTCTTCTTTTCCATAAGGATTAAATCTATCTGAGTAAGGAGTATCCGCACTTTCGCTAACATTCTTATCAAGTATAATTAAACTCGAATTAAAGTTCTGGAGTACTACCTCAGTCGTGTAGCGATCCTGGCCAGAATCATCTGTCCATTTCCTCGTTTGTAGGCTGCCTTCTAAAAAAAGCTTAGTGCCCTTTTTTACTCGACCCTTGATGATACCTACTAATGCTTCATTGAATATTACAACTTTATGCCACTCAGTTTTTTCAGTTTTTTCGCCAGTATTGCGATCCTTCCAACTTTCGGACGTTGCAATTGCTAGTGTAGCAATTTCTTTTCCTTCTTTAGTATTTCTGATTTCTGGGTCTTTACCTAAATTACCGATTAATGAAACTTTGTTTAAACTATAAGCCATCTTGAATTGATCCTATTAAAAGCTGTTGCAATGATAAGTTAAAGAATCGTATAATATTATATTTGTAAGTACTAATTTATGAATTAAATATATAGAGTTAGTTAATATCCTACAAAACGATTCAGAAGCAATAATAACAGGTTTTTATATAAATTCTACAAATTATATTGGGTAAAAAGATGGTGACTACGCAAGAATATATTAAAGTAAGAGGAGCTAGAGAGCATAACCTAAAAAACGCTAACGTTGACATTCCA
>JBPBQH010000169.1:0-4539 GCA_050954685.1 Janthinobacterium lividum
TTCATAGATAAGGAAATATGTTGATTAATTTATCTTCTAGGGCGTATCATCAATTAGGAAAGATTTAAAAATGAGGTTATAATAGTTTTAAATCAAAAAGTTTATTATATGCGGTGCTATGCATTAAGAGATGATCAATGGGATAAGATAAAGAACTTATTGGCTGGTACAGCGGGCCACGTAGGGGTTTTACTGCGAAGGACAATCGGCTTTTTGTAGAAGCAGTACAGTATATATAGACACAGAGCAGGAATAGCATGGCGAGATTTACCTGAGCGCTTTGGCGATTATAGGGCAATTCATTTGGGCTATAGTAGGTTGGGTAAATCACTGCTATGGCAAAGGTTATGTCAAGCTTCGGCTTGTGACGCTGATAATGAGTATGGGATGATTGACTCAACAATTGTCAAAGCTGATCAGCATAGTGCTGGAGCTAAAAAAAAGATTTGGGGTGCGATGAAGCAATCGGGCGAAGTAAGGGCAGACTGAGCACGAAAATTCAGGCGATGTGTGATGCGCTTGGTAATCCTACTGCCTTGCATCTGACTGCTGGGCAAAGACATGAACTAGTAGGCGCAGATGCTCTAATGACTAAGATTACTTTATCTAAAACAGTTATCGCTGATACAAGCGTATGATGCTGACAAACGTATGCATGATAAGCTTCAAGCCGCTGGTTGTATTGTCGTCATACCTTCGAAAAAGAGAAGACGTAATACTATCATCCATGATCGCTATCTATATAGATGTAGACATTTAATTGAGAATTTCTTTGCTAAACTCAAACAGTATAGAGCTATCACAACTCGTTATGATAAAACTGCTACTAATTTCCTTAGCGCTATCCATCATCTATATAGATAGCGATCATGGATTATAGTGTTACGTTAGCTTCATCCATTATCCTCCTTAATTGATGACACGCCCTAGGATGTTCTTAGCAAAAAAATACAAAAATCATGAGTAAAGAAGAAAATCAAGGAACTAGACGAGAGCGGCTAAGAATTATTGTTTTGGCTAGCTAAGCAGCTAGCACAGTAATTTAGTACATTCTTCTCTATAGGCCAGTGGCTTTAGTTAGCCTAGTACTGGTAGCTATTTAATTGCTACATTAATCATTCCGTTCATAGCGATATCACATGCTACAAGAATTGGTATTGCAATTCTATTATGTACATTTTGTAACTTGCTGATATAGAAGACTACTGGCTCATCACTTTTTTGAATACATCTTCAAGATCTGCTTGCTTAACTTGAATATTTTTAATGACTAGACCCGTCCCTTGAAATTTCCCCAGTAGATCGTTAAGTGAGCGATGCATAGTATTAAATTCTATATTGATTTTATTACCTGATATCTGTTGAAATTTTTCGTCGATGCCAGATAGCAAAGAAATAGAATTTACATTATCAAATTCTACTTCAATATATTTAGCACCAAGTTCACTCAGTAAATTCTCCTTAGAATCTTGTCTGATGATTTGTCCGTGATTTATAAAAGCTATTTGATCGCATAGCTCTTCTGCTTCCGCAAGATAGTGAGTAGTTATTATAACTGTAGTGCCTTCATTATTTAATCTTGTTATCAGTGCCCATAATTGCTCTCTAAGTTCAAGATCAACTCCAGCTGATGGTTCATCCAGTATCAAAACAGGAGGAGAATGAACCATTGCCTTAGCGATTAAAAAACGTCTTTTCATGCCACCTGAAAGCTGTCTTGGCAAACTGTCTCTTTTATCCCAGAGTCCTAAAGCGTTCAGTAGCTCCTCAGTTTTACGAACATTTTTTCTCAAGCCATAATAACCTGCAGCAAATTCAAGAGTTTGATAGATAGTAAAAAAAGTATCAAGGACAATCTCTTGAGGTACGATACCAATTTTGGTCTTAGCAATTTTGGGTGAGAGGTCTATATCTGTGCCCATTATCAGCACAGCGCCAGATGTCTTTACTACGGTTCCTGCTAGAATATTAATCAGAGTTGACTTACCTGCACCGTTTGGGCCAAGTAGAGCAAAAATAGATCCTTGCGGTATTGAGAGATTTAGCTCTTGCAAAGCAGGTCTTTGCTGCAACTTGGTGCTTAGGAAGTAATTTTTAGTTAAGCTTCTTATTTCTATAGCTTGGTGCATTTATAAAATATCTCTATCTTTTAGCAGGGTTATTAGGTCTCCATTAGTATACATCTCAGATATAATATCACACCCGCCAATAAATTCACCACGTACATACATTTGTGGGACGGTTGGCCAATCTGAAAAATCTTTGATTCCTTGTCTTAATTCTTCATTGGCTAAAACATTTATGTCTTCAAAGTTAGCACCAATTTCATTCATAATACCAATTACTTTAGCAGAAAATCCACATTGTGGGAAATCCTTAGTGCCTTTGATGAAAAGAACTATATCATTACTGTTTATTTGATCTTCTATGAACTCAAGAATGTTAGTATTTTGCATATTTAAAACCTGTTAAAATTTTGGTATATCTTATTTACGTGCACGAATGATATTATTTATTAGAGTTGCCTCAGTTCAACCCCTAAAGCTATTAATTGCTGCTCGCATGCATCCATGTTGGTAAACTGGAAACTATACATGCCAGCGCTTATAGCGCCTTCAACATTTACTATCAAATCGTCTATGAATACACATTCACTAGGCTCAAGTGCATGCTTATCTAACAAATATTGATAAATCTTGCTATCTGGTTTTAGAACGCCTATATCAGCGGAGATTATTATATCTTTAAAGTAACGTGGAAAATCCGAATTCTTCAGATGATACTGGATAATTTCTTTGATATTATCAGTAATTGAATATAATTTAATCCCTGATTTGTCTAGCTTTTGTAGTAGTTCCAAACTTCCTATGATAGGAGTTTGTTGCTTCTTAACTTCGTTCATGAAACTGGTCATTTTATCGGCATCAATATCAAATTGCTCCGCGTACTTATTGATTGCTTCTTGTTCGGTTAGTTTTCCTAAATTTAGATCAATCCATATAGGACGCATTTCTTTATAGAATTCTTCAGCCTCTACTTCAGGAAAAATAAGATGAATAATCCTATAAGGCTCCCAGTTAACAAGAACGTTTCCTATATCAAATACGACGTTTTTAATTCCCATATTATTAATATCCTTCTATTATTATACCTAGCAACAAAATAATTTTTCTTATAGCGACTGTCTATATAATACTATTTATAAATGGTTTATAATAATTGTCTATAGACTTTGCAAAATATTGAGACAATTTATGTTCTAAGCAAGATATACGAGATTCCATAATGGACTGATTAACAATATATATGAAGGCCCTATTTAGTCTTGATGAGTTTTTTAAGACGCCAAATTTCTAGCCACAGCATTAAATACACGCTTAGACGATACATTATTGTAACTCATAAGAAAGGAAATCATAATATGCAAGCCGAACTTGTAAATGAAATCTTTAAAATTTTTAATTCAAAAGACCCAGCACCAAGAACTGAACTTAATTATATTAGTAATTTTACGTTACTAGTATCAATCGTCTTATCAGCTCAAGCTACAGATGTATCGGTTAATAAAGCTACAAGTGAATTATTCAAATTATATTACACTCCAGAAACTATAATTGAGCTTGGTGAAGAAGGTCTGAAGAAATATATTAAATCTATAGGCTTGTATAATGCTAAGGCTAAAAATATACTTGCGTTATGTAAAATTTTGATTAGCGAGTATAATTCTGAAGTGCCCAGCAGCTTTGAGCAGCTCGTTGCCCTGCCAGGAGTTGGTAGAAAAACTGCTAATGTATTACTTAATTGCGCTTATAATTACCCTACAATAGCCGTTGATACTCATGTCTATAGGGTAGCAAGAAGAGTTGGACTAGCTGCGGGTAGCACACCTAAGGAAGTAGAGGAAGAGCTGCTAGGAATAGTACCAGATAAATGGGCACTTAACGCACATCATTGGCTAATTCTACATGGAAGATATATTTGCAAGGCACAAAAGCCTCTATGCCTTAGTTGCCCAATTAAAGATTATTGCCAATATTTCAGGGCACTTGAGTGAATTATCATAATCAACTACTTTTCCATAATTATTATAGTTTCCTTGGTAGGGTTTATATCAGTAATTTGATGAGAATTATGAGATAGTTTAGAGCCCTACGTTGCATTGCAACAAAGTGCTCATCAATATGTAATTGTGTCTCATCTCGCTTCCTTCAAACAACTTTATTAATAGTTGTGAAATATTCAACTTTTTTTGGCTACTCACTCCTTGACTTTATTTTATAGTACAAATATTAACTAAGTGAGTGGCAATATGACAATACTTAACAAAAAGCAATAAATTTTAACATATTAACAAAGTTTAGTTGGCAGATCTGTTCTTTCGGAAGTTATAAAAAGTGCTACGGCGTACGTTTGGTGCAGGCCTAGAAAGAGGCCTTGGCCCCAAACGCTGATTAATATTATTTTTCACTATGACTCGTTCCCTACTACAAATTTTTGATTAGTAATTTTTCTCACCCATTTTTGGTAACATAATCTTTC
>JBPBQH010000057.1:0-4533 GCA_050954685.1 Janthinobacterium lividum
CGATTATAGCTGCTCTTACTTTAAGATTATTTTCATATTCAATCTCATAAAAATGCTCTAATTTTATTACTTTCGTAGGTACTGAAAAGAGATTAAAATCATCAGCTGTAATCAATAAGTAATCTAAAGATTTATCTTGCTGAAAGGAGAGAGAAAGCCCTTGAGGTTTCAAAGTAGCGAGCCCATATTTTGTTTTAAATTCTATCGGTTGATCTGTCTGTGCGAAAGAAATGAAAGATATAAAAAGAAAAATGAAAGCGAATAGATATCTCATCTTCAAACAGGAACTATAAAATTTCATTAAATTTAGTAAGTAATTTTAATTTTTTTCCTAGGCGGAATAAATATAGAGGCATTAGCTGGGGAAAAATTATTATTAACAACAATTTTCTCCATAATTCCCACATAATAATTCCCATTTTGGAGTAAGCTGATAATTGCCCATCCTTCTCTCATATCCTGACGAATCTTGTCAAGATCACTCTTGCTATCTGAAAAGGAGACTAATTTTTGAGGAGCTCTTTTTTGGGACATTATTTGGACATTACCGTGAATTTATGTTTTATTTATCGCTATCAACTTTATAATAAATATTATGTCTTAAGTCAACTATAAATAAAGGAGAACCGCTGATATGCTAATAGCTACGACATTTGCTACCAAAATATAAATTGTTGACTATATTTGCGTTTTTTTAGTTGATAGAAAGATGGTAATGTATTAAGAATTTCTCTTAAAGATTCATAATTTTGCTATTTTACATAATTTACTTTTTATGATCGAATTTGATAAATATAATTTAGACCCTAAGCAATATATATATGCCTATGAGCAAGTACTGCTTTTGAGAAGGTTTGAAGAAAAATGCGGACAATTTTACGGTATGGGACTCATAGGAGGATTTTGTCATCTATATATAGGACAAGAAGCTATCATTACTGGTGTAAAGCTGGCTATGGAGAAAGATGATAGTACTATAACTAGTTACCGTGATCACGCTCACATAATCATTGCAGGCACTGAACCGAAATATGTGCTAGCAGAATTAATGGGTAAAGATACTGGATGCTCCAGAGGCAAAGGTGGGTCTATGCATATGTTTGATATTCCAGGTAAATTTTATGGTGGTCACGGAATTGTAGGTGCACAAGTACCTATTGGAACTGGTCTTGCTTTTGCAGAAAAATATAATGACACTAAAAATATATGCTTTACCTTCATGGGAGATGGAGCGATAAATCAAGGTCAAGTATATGAAGCATTTAATATGGCGGCTCTTTGGCAATTGCCAGTTATCTATATAATCGAGAATAATGAATATTCTATGGGTACTTCAGTAAAACGCTCTACTGCTCAGACAGAGCTCCACAAAAAGGGTTTATCTTTTGGTATTCCTGGTTTTAAAGTAAACGGTATGGACTTAAATGAAGTATATTCAGCAACTAAACAAGCGGCCCAGTTTACAAGAAGTGGAGGCGGGCCGGTAATTTTAGAGATGAAGACTTATCGATATAGGGGGCACTCAATGTCTGATCCAGCAAACTATAGAAGCAAAGTTGAAGTTGAGAAATATAAAGATCAAGATCCACTTGTTAAAATTAGAGAGAAAATTTTAAAAGAATCATATGCTTCAGAAAGCGATATTAAAGAAATTGATAAGAAAATTAAAGATATTATAGCTGAAGCTGCTGAATTCGCAGAGAGTTCAAGTCTACCTGAAGAATCAGAATTGTATACTAACGTGTACCATCATAATTAAAATATTAGTATTATGCCCCAGATTACTGTTAGAGAAGCTTTACGTCAAGCTATGCAAGAAGAAATGCGGCGTGATGACAAAGTTTTTATTATCGGAGAAGAAGTAGGGGAATATCAAGGGGCTTACAAAGTCACTCAAGGATTGCTTGATGAATTTGGTGTTAAGAGGGTAATCGATGCCCCAATTACTGAGCACGGATTTGCAGGTCTTGCAATTGGGGCAGCTTTTGCAGGATTGCGCCCGATAGTTGAGTTTATGACTTTCAATTTTGCTATGCAAGCTATGGATCAGATTATAAATTCTGCAGCAAAAACTAATTACATGTCGGGAGGCCAAGTAAAATGTCCTATAGTTTTTCGCGGGCCTAACGGTGCTGCTTCTAGAGTAGGGGCTCAGCATAGTCAAAATTACGCAGCTGCATTTGGTCATATTCCAGGTCTAAAAGTTGTAGCACCTTACAGCGCGGAAGATTCAAAGGGCTTGTTAATTGCAGCAATTAGAGATGATAATCCTGTAGTTTTTCTGGAGAATGAAATTTTATATAATCATAGTTTTGATCTTCCTACTCAGGTAGAGCGTATTCCTTTAGGTGTAGCAAAAATTCTGAAAGAAGGAAAAGATGTTACAATTATTGCCTTTTCTCTGCAAGTGAAGATGGCCCTTGACGCCGCCGAAATCTTAAAGCACCAAGGTATTGAGGCTGAAATCCTAGATTTAAGATCTATAAGACCATTAGACGAAATCAGTATAATCGAATCAGTCAAGAAAACTAACCGGGCGGTTGTGATTGACGAAGGTTGGTTTTTTGGCGGCACTGGTGTTAGTATAGCAAGTATTATAATGAAGAGTGCTTTCGATTATTTAGATGCTCCTGTTGAAATAGTTACTGCTAAAGAAGTACCGCTCCCTTATGCCGTCAATCTAGAAAAATTAGCTTTACCTAGTGTGGAAGATATCGTATCTGCAGCTAGACAAGCATGTTATAGGTAGTATCATTATGCCGATAAAAATTTTGATGCCAGCACTATCGCCAACAATGACCGAAGGTAATCTAACTCGATGGTTGAAGAAAGAAGGTGATATTATAAAGTCTGGACAAGTAATAGCAGAAATCGAAACAGATAAAGCCACTATGGAAGTAGAAGCTGCTGATGAAGGTATTCTGGCCAAGATAATCATTAGTGCAGGTACGGAGAATGTACCCGTTAATTCGTTAATTGCTATTTTGTTAGAAGAAGATGAAGATAAGGCGCTTCTCGAAGACTTCGAGATTAAAGCATTGCCAATTAAACTACCCTTAGAGATAACTAAAGAAATCGACTCAAATAATGAAGATGCAAAAGTTAAAATTGATCCGAGTTATGAGAAAGAGGGTAAAAGAATTTTTGCTTCGCCTTTAGCACGCCGGATTGCTCAGCTAGAAGAGATTGATCTTAATAATATCGCGGGCAGTGGCCCTCATGGCAGAATAATTAGGGCCGATCTAGTCAGCTTAGAGCAAATTTTACCAAAAAACGATATGGTAGTTGATAATTCCGAATTTAATATTGTTCTCAACAATAACTTACGTAAAATCATCGCTAAGCGTTTGGTCCAATCAAAGCAAAATATACCACATTTTTATTTATCAATTGAATGCAACCTAGATAAGTTAATCAAAGTTAGGGAAGAAATCAATGAACTAACGAAAAGTGACAAGAGCAAGAAATTATCGGTAAATGATTTTGTTATTTTAGCAGTCGCTAAGGCCCTAAAAGACGTACCAGAAGCTAACTCTAGCTGGGAGGAGGAAGGTATACGCTATTATAGTAATATAGATATATCAGTTGCTGTAGCAATTGAAGGAGGATTGATTACTCCTATTATTAGGAAGGCAGACCAAAAAACTGTAATCCAGATATCGACAGAAATGAAGAATTTAGCTGGGAGGGCTAAAGAAAATAAACTAACTCCTCAAGAATTTCAAGGAGGCAGCTTCAGTATATCTAACCTAGGTATGTACGGAATCAAAAAATTTAATGCAATAATTAATCCTCCTCAAAGTTGCATAATAGCTATTGGCGCAAATTCAAAAAGGCCAGTTATAATTAATGACGAGATTAAGATTGCTAATATAGTTGATGTTACTCTTTCCTGTGATCACCGGGTAGTGGATGGTGTGGTTGGTGCTAATTTTCTAACAGCTTTCAAAAAGTACATAGAACAACCAATTCTGATGTTGGTTTAATTAAATAATTAGACAGACTCTAGTCTAAAAGGTAAGTCCATAAATTGCTAATTAATTAAATATATCTATATGAATACAGAAAATTTTGATATCGTTGTAATAGGAGGTGGCCCTGGAGGTTATGTAGCGGCAATTAGAGCTGCTCAACTTAACAAGAAAGTTGCTCTAATTGAGATGGAACAATTAGGAGGCGTATGTCTAAATTGGGGCTGTATACCGACTAAAGCATTACTTAAATCAGCTGAAACATTTCAAAAAATTCAGCACGCAGATAGCTTTGGCATAAAAGTTTCAAAAGTTGAATTCGACATAAGAAAGATAGTTCAACGCTCGCGCGATATCTCTTATAAGCTTAGTGAAGGGGTCAAAAGTTTATTAAAGAAGAATAAGATTACATTAATAAACGGTGTAGCGAGCTTTCACAGCAATAAGATATTAACTGTCAAAAATAATGACAAGGAGAAATTAGTTCAAGCTAATAATATTATAATAGCTACTGGAGCTAGACCGAAAGTTCTGAATGGTTTTGAACCTGATGGTAATCTAA
>JBPBQH010000021.1:0-4495 GCA_050954685.1 Janthinobacterium lividum
ATAGCCTATACTCCTTTATTTACTTTGCGTAATAATTTACAGTATCCTAGTCATATAACCCTGTTTTCATCCTTAGGTTATCATTCTGCTAGCTACTCACAACAATGTCTTTTAATGATAATTACTTTTCTATGTATTGTAACATTAGCATTATTATAAAGCGGCATTACGAACATAAAAAAGAGCGTATATCAAAAACCATATCCATGAGCTCGATTTCTCTACTCCAGTAAGATAAATCTTCTATTAACGAGACTATTCAATATTAATATTATAAAGCCCAGTTAAAACCAGCTCTTATTATAGGGGTTTTAGCTAAATGTTGCCCTACAATAAAACCTTTAGTCTTGAAGCCTAAATCCGCAAAAATACTAAGGTCATCTTTAACTTGATATTTTGTGTTTAAAACTAGCATATATCCCTTTTTTATCTTAGCATTATAAGGATCAAGAGTTAAGAGTTCTGGTTGGCTCCAATGGGCTACAGTAAGACCAAGATTTAGTTGATCGAGCGAAACTACTTTAGTCGCTGAGAGCTCTGCAAAGTACGTGTTATGCTTTTTTGGGGTTACTGTGGATCCAAAGAACGTACCTACTGGGTAAGATTTTGAAACGTTGTATTTTCTTATTACAGAGCTAGTAGTTTTAGATTCTTTGCCGAATCCGAATGTAGTCGTGATATTTGTATAATCAGTTAATACATGAGCGATCAAGTGTTTCTCTATAACTCCGTAGGGAGTTAGAACCATCCGAGCACTCGGCAGCAATCTGATATTGTCAGCCAATTTTATTGTGGGTAATTTTACATCATTGCCAGTAGCTAGAGAATAGATAGAAGCTACCAATGTTGGATCAAGAAAATCTAGTACACCGATAGATTTTATTTTGCTCATCGACATAGAATTTCTACCGTACATTTTTCTCATATAACTAATGTAAGCATGCAAATCATTGGCTCTAGACTTCTTATAATTTATTGCATAGACGTAAAAAGCCTGATTACCACTGCTGAACATATAAGCGGCAGCTGTTACTGGATCAATAGCTTGATTCTTTTCGATTAATCCATTCAAGAGCTTTTTAGATAAGACATAACTTGCCTCATTTCCGCCAAGTGATATAATTGCCAATTGTTGTAAGTGAGCAGACTTTTTATTACTAGAAAAATGAGTTGCAGCACTAAATGGACTGGTAAGACTAAAACCACTTACTTTGACTTTAAATTCCTTCGCTCTAAGCGCATGACCAGAAATTTCATGATCCCAAAGTACTGTAAAAAAAGCTCCATACGTAGTTAAAACACGGTACAGAGGGCTATTACTTAGATCATTCTTGTCACTCAAAGAAGCAAGACCGTTAATTATTGACAAAGCAACATTAGTGCCAGCATCCTGAGAACTAGATAATTTATTGTCACCAGAAAGCATAATATCAAATTTTTTAGGAAAAGGATCGATATTACCATAATTTAGGAATTGCTCAGCCGAAACGGTCTTAGCAAAAATTAACATTATGATAATTTGTACGAAAAAATAGCGCATATCTAATAAGCTGATTAATATTATCCAGGCTGGATAATACTGTCATTTTTTTTCGTGTCAAGCATTTCCTAATGAGTCACGTGAGGTAAAATTATTAGTGTAGTTATACTAATTCTAGACAAATTGGCTACTTCAAAAAAAACGACATAAAAGTGTAACATATCCTACTTTTGAAGTAAGATATTATTTTGACATTTAGTCAAAATTATTAACTACCACTAGGATAAAATGATTAGATTAGGTCTATATCGTTGTGTACTACCTAAACATTACTGATTCAATTTTTCCGATATCTTCTGGGCTTGAAACATGATACCATTCGCAATCGGCCACTGTTCCGTGTACTTTGTTAGCTCTCAAATAATATTCTGAAAGCGAAAAGACTTTTCTTGAATCCATTTTAATTAAACTAGGTTTCAATATGCTCAAACCAGCATATATATAGCTATATTTACTAGTGTCACTGGGTCTATAAACCATACCATCTTTGAGAAGTTCAAAATCCCCCTTCCCTTTATAACCTATTGCTTGATCACACGGTTGTAACAATAGTAAAAAATTTATTTTTATTTTATCTGCATCCCATTTTATTTGGAGATACTCGAATGGATTCTTTGAGTGGATTCTTTGGTTTGATTATTATATCGCTATTAAGAGTAAAAACTGGCTTATTTCCTAGCAAGTCTGCCATGTTTTTGATAGCACCACCAGTATCTAAAAGTTCTTGCTCGAAAATTTCAATTATGTCAGCATTTAGCGAAGTAGCCCATTGAGATTTAAATTCTATAATTGATTCACGAATTTTTTCGCTTAGATAATGTGTATTAATGATAATTTTCTTAAAGGGGTACGACAGAGCTAGTTCTAAGACATAATATAAAATTGGCTTATTACCAATTTTTATTAGGGGTCTTTGGCCTATCTTTAGTTAGTCCCCTCATTCTAGCTCCAAGTCCAGCTGCAAAAATTACTAAAGTATCAATCATGAATTAATTTTCATCCAGTTTTTTAGAGGTTTTAGAGCACAGTGTGATAAATCATTTTCTAAATAATTCAGAATACGTGGAATATATTGTATATATTATCCTGCTTATCCTTGGTAGATTTTCTAGCAAAGATCCCTAATATTTTGCTGTTTCTTTGTGCTGCTAAAATGTGGTAACTCAGGAAACTATCCTCCATATTCAAATCGGGGTTTTGCGATAAATAATAATTTATAAATTTACGAGCAAAAACGAAATCTACTTCTATACCTCGCATCTTCCAACAAAGACACCAAATCATATATAGGATCTCCTATAATTGCATCTTGAAAATCTAGTAGTCCGATAGATTGGGTACCATTTTTGTTTACTAGCATCATATTTTCTGCATGATAATCTCTCAAAATCAAACATCGTTTATGGGTAGGCAATTGTTTTAGTGTTTTGGCCCATAAGTCTAAAAATTGTTTCTTTGAATTTTTACAAATAGGCTTGCCAGTTTTAAAAGGTATTTACCAATCGGTATATAGTTCTAATTCATTTAATAAAATTTCGTCATTATAAATAGGAGTATCTGGAGGTGGCTTCACTTTGCGCAACTTGACTAATATATCTATGGCTAATTTATGAATAGGCTCCTTATCCTTAGTAGTCTTTTGTTGGAGAAAGTTACCTATACTAGATGTTCCAAAATCTTCAAGAAGTAGAAATCCATTTTTAACATCAGTATTATATAAGCAGGAGCGAAGAAGCTTTCTTGAGTTAAAAATTCAGCAATCTTAATAAAAGGTGTTAAATCGTAATGAGATGTAGGGGAGCTCATTAAGATAAAACAAGATAAAACTTTTATTTTTTAGTGTTATTCTATCATAAGTACGAAATGAGGCATCTGCTAATAATGCAGCAATGCTGTATTCTTCCGAACCAAAAAAGCTATTTAAAAATTCTATTTTTAAAGCTTGCCGAGAATCACCTTTATTATCAGCCGATACCGTCATACTTAAACTGCTGTCCTCTTTTTATTATTTTTAGCAATAATTTTCGCTTTTAATTCTGGTTGAGCTTTATTTTCAATGACTTGCTTATTAAGGATTACCTGCATGTCCTTGAGGTCTGTAATATTGTACATACTATCAAGCAATAAGTTTTCAATTATAGATCTCAAGCCTCTAGCTCCAGTCTTCCTTTCCAAAGCCTTATCGGCTATAGCTGAGAGAGCATCTTGCTCTATTATTAGTTCACTTCCGTCTAGCTCAAACAATTTTTGGAATTGCTTAATTATAGCATTTTTAGGGGTGGTCAAGATAGTTATCAATGCTTCCTTATCAAGATCATTGAGGGTAGTTATCACTGGTAATCTGCCTACAAATTCGGGAATCATCCCAAACTTTACTAAATCTTCTACTTCAAGCAATTTTATTATATCGCCGTGCAGCATTTCCTTCTTTGAACGGACATTAGCGCCAAAACCTATAGAGCTCTGTGCAATACGATTGGATATAATACCCTCCATACCCATAAATGCTCCACCACAGATAAATAAAATATGGGTAGTATCTAGCTGAAGGAAATCTTGTTGAGGATGTTTTCTACCTCCTTGTGGGGGGACTGAAGCGACTGTACCTTCCATAATTTTAAGCAAGGCTTGTTGAACCCCTTCTCCAGAGACATCTCTAGTAATTGAAGGATTCTCGGACTTACGAGCTATTTTGTCTACCTCGTCAATATAAACTATTCCCCTTTGAGCCTTAGCAACATTAAAATCAGCTGCTTGAAGTAAACGCAATAAAATATTTTCGACATCTTCACCGACATATCCAGCTTCTGTAAGAGATGTCGCGTCAGCCATTGTAAATGGTACATCTAATATTTTTGCGAGCGTCTGAGCAAGCAGAGTCTTTCCTGAGCCAGTTGATCCTATAAGTAAGATATTGGACTTATTTAGTTCAACTTCATTATTTCCCTTATCAAT
>JBPBQH010000118.1:0-4467 GCA_050954685.1 Janthinobacterium lividum
CACCATTTGGACCGATTATAGTAGTTAAAGTACCTTTCTCAATTTCAAAGTTGATCTCCCTAACTGGTATTTTATCGCCAAATTTTTTGGTAACTGATTCAAATTTGATTAGGTTCATATTTAGTACTAATTACTTTTTACGCTTTTTTACGCTTTTCAATATTTTCGTTGCCGTAGCATCATCTAACCATTTTCTATGCTTGACAAGATAATCAGCCTGAAAAGTTATCAATTCTTGATTCCAAATCTTTTTTTTTGCACCTTGATAATGATAACCTTGAAAAGTAATATTTCTTCTCTGGCATTCCTTACTTACCGAATGAAGAAAATTAATATCATCATCAAACATAATAACTAACTTAAATTTGCGTCTTAACTTGTCCGAAACTATGCCAAGAACTTCGCCTTTGTCTTCCAGGTCTGTAGCAATAATTCCTTTGAAAAATACAGGATTTTTCTTAAATTCTCTAATATTAAATGTAGTATTATTGTATGACCCTTCGAATCCTAAAGCTTTGAGCTGTTCGTAGCGCCATTCCTCTAAAGCATCGTAGGGCCAATATTTACCAGTGTTCATCCCTGCAATTGCAAGTAAAGTGATATTGCGTTTTTTTAGCGACTCGACCTTGCTTGTTATACTGTCCTCAATAAACGGTCTTTTCGCTTCTTTTAGCAAAATTCCAGCTATACTATCCCAATCTTTGAATTGAGAGTATTTTTTCAGCAGAGCATAGCGGAATTTTTTACCCTCTTCAGAGTGTTCATTAATCAAGTATGTATCCTCAGGCTGAATCAGCGTTTCGTCGACGTCAAATAGAACTAGAATTTCAGTTGAACTAATTTCTCCGAAATTAACTTCATTGTATGTACTTATTGTTCTTATGAAATTATTCTTATGTAAGCTCTGGCCTGAACAGCCACTGAATAACAAACAAAAATTGAGCACAAAAATTTTGTACATATTATATTTTAACCTTTTTCATGTTTTACTTTGTGAGCTGTCGCCTAAAGTATGCCAAGTAATGGTATTACCAAGACGTGCTCAGGCGGGGGTAGAAAGCGTGTCTGAGTATTGGTGGAAACAATTATAATATAATTAATTTGTGTGCTATATTAGCTATTAATTTGTTATTTGCCACATACCATCAGATTGGCGCCAAACGGTACCGAAGACTTCTTGTCCTTCGTTACCAACTGAAGATAGTGCGCCTATATTCGTGGCAGTACCGGCCGTGAGGTCTATAGCTATTATTTGTTGGTTTATATAAAGTCGCTGTACCCCCTACCTGCGCCGAATATGCTGGACTTGCTACGGAAGCTACATCGAAGTTGAGAAGTAGTAATGATTTTACTGGTCACAATTTTTCTGTATCCATAGCCTTCCAGTCACCGTCTGGCTGGCGACAAGCTGTACCAAACATTTTTTGTCGTTCACTACCAATTGTGACTGTATGAGTGTATTCGCGGCAATATTGACCTTTATTATCTCTATAAGTATTTGTTGGAGTTATACGTCCTCTATGACCGCTGTCTGGGTTGTGCCATTCAACACTACTTCCAGCTGGTGCAACCTCGAGAGCTTTCTGAGAGCTAAGTGCTGCGATTTTTTTATCATTATCGTCTAAGGACTGACCAATTGCACCGCCAGCTACTGCTCCAGCAAGGGCACCGAGTCCCGCAAGCGCTATTTGGCCTCCACCTTTACCGAATCTAGAGCCAAGTAAACCGCCAGCAGCAGCTCCAGCGAGCAACCCTGTACTTTGCTTGCTACCGTCACAGCCTTGGAGCATTGCTCCAGCTAAAATAATTATCATAATTCTAGATGTTAATTTCATACATTTCCTATATTATCTTGTTATTTTCATTAGTAATATAATACTCTCCGATAATAGACGCAATTAAATAATTTATCTATGTATACTAATCAGAATAACTATCTAATTAAGTCAGCTTCTTATCTTTCAGTAATTACCGCTTTAGTAATTTTAGTAACAAAATTCTATGGTTGGTTTATTACCGACTCCCAATCGATGTTAGCGTCGTTAATAGATTCGACACTTGACATTTCATGCTCGTTAATAAATTTAGTAGTTATAACCATTGCTTTTCGACCACCAGATAATAACCATAGATTTGGTCACGAAAAATTTCAAGATCTAGCTATTTTCTCGCAATCGATGTTTTTTTTCTCTTCTGGTGTATTTACTATGTTCTCATCTATTAGATCTACATTTTATAGGCCAGAACTTATTAATTACGAATCTGGCTTGGACGTTATGTATCTATGTATAATATTAACATTATGTTTGGTATGCTATCAGGCTTATGTCATAAAAATAACCGGATCTGAACTTATTAAGGCTGACAGGATGCACTATTTCTCTGATCTTTTGACAAATTTTGCTGTAGTTATATCTTTAAAATTGAGCACAAATTACTGGATGATCGATTCCGTGGCAGGAATTGCCATATCAATATACATATTATATTCGTCCTACTCTTTATTAAAGGTCGCTATTGGAAAATTAGTAGATGAAGAATTTGACTCAAAGGATAGAGAGAAAATATTATTTATTGTTAGCAAGTATCCTCAAGTTCGAGGCGTCCATGAGCTTAAAACCAGATTTGCTGCTAGCAAATCCTTCATCCAATTTCACTTAGAACTAGATGGTGCAATGTCACTATTTGATGCTCATGAAATCAGCGATGAAATTTGTGAAGAGCTTTCACTTGAGTTCCCAAAAGGAGAAATTATCATTCATCAGGATCCAGCAGGATTAGAGGCTAGTGTTAATTATCCAGAAAAGCTCGGTTTACGTGAAGTCCGATAGCTATGAATTCTGAGCACTTCTTCGATGATAGTTTTATGAAGCAAGCATTAGAACTAGCAGAGATAGCCTATAGGCTCGGTGAGATTCCTGTTGGTGCCTTGATAGTTGATAGATCTAGCAAGGCGATTCTCGCTAAGGCTCATAACTTAGTTCAAAAAAATAATAATCCAATTCTTCACGCAGAAATAATAGCTATATACACTGCTTGCTCTCTGATAAGTAGCAAGAACCTATCAAATTATGACATGTATGTAAGTCTTGAACCATGTGCTATGTGCACAGCTGCAATATCCATGAGTAGGCTAGGTAGGCTATTTTATGGAGCAGCTGACTTTAAACAAGGAGCTGTAGAAAACGGAATAAGATTCTTTAATTCTAGTTCGTGTTTTCATCGCCCTGAGATATATCCTGATCTACAACGCGATTTATCTTCTAAATTGATCAAAAACTTTTTTGCTGAAATTCGCAGGAGTTGAGATTGAATTAATAAAAATTGCTGTAAGTTAGAATTAATTAACTCAAAACAGTGCACTTATCATTGAAAAATATACTAGTTACTTTTCAGTATTTAGTTATATTATTTATTTCTAAAGTAAAATATTGTATATTGCGGAAAGTTATTATAGAAATGATTAGCCTAGTCTACGTAAACTTTATAGAAATAAAACTGTGAAATTGGCGGATAGGGTGGGATTCGAACCCACGGTACGTTGCCGCACGCTAGTTTTCAAGACTAGATCCTTAAACCGCTCGGACACCTATCCGAGAAAATAAATAGCATTACTCACAAAAAAGTTCAAGCAAAATTAAACAAAATAAGTTATAAACTTGAAAGTAGAATTTAATTAAATTATATCTGATATCTATTATCTATAACAAAATTTAATTTAATATCGCTACTAAAATTTATTAGTTCGCTTTAAGTGGTGATTCAAAAATTCTATGAAGGCAAAATCTTCTAATTTTATCGCTTTAGATATTGGTAGCAGCAAAATAATTGGTGTTGCAGCATATATCGATAAAAGAGGCGAGGTTAAAATACTTAGCCAAACTATGAATTCTTCAGAAGGTATTAAGTCAGGTATGATTACCGACCTTAAAGCTGCTGAAAATAGTATAATTAATACTATATACGGTTTAGAGAGAGAGTGCGATCGTAATATAAAACAAGTTGCTATTTCATTATCAGGTGCTGGGACTAAATCTTATTACCTGACACACGAAATTAAACTCTCAAATCAACCTATAACCAAAGCAGATCTGAAAAAATTAATTCAAAAAGCTATTGAAGGATTTAAGATTAAAGACCAAGAGATTATTCATTATTTCCCAGTGGAATATAGTGTTGATGGTAGTAATCATATAAGTGACCCAACTGGCATCATTGCCAGGGAGCTTGGCTGCCAATTGCATATAATATCTGTTAATAGTGGATTGATGACTAACCTAATAAACTGCCTAGCAAAATACCAATTAGAAATCACTAATGCAACTTTAGCTGTCTATGCATCTGGTATAGCCTGCTTAAATAAAGACGAGAAAGAGCTAGGCACGATTATAATTGATGTGGGCGCTAAAACTACTGCCCTGGGTGTTTTTTTTGCAGGAAAGTTAATATATACCAGTCATATTTTAA
>JBPBQH010000119.1:0-4377 GCA_050954685.1 Janthinobacterium lividum
CAGACGGCTATTCTAGAAGCCTTAGCAATCTTGGTGAAGTCTATATAGATGGCTATAAATCTAGAGTTATTGGAAGAGTATCAATGGATTTGATTACTATTGATGTCACAGACTTACCGCCAGAGAAAATTTTTATCGGCGCTGAGGCTGAAATTATAGGTAATCATTGCGATATCAACAAAATAGCTGATATAACTGGAACCATATCGTATGAAATAATGACGAACTTAAGCAATAGACATAAAAGGATTTATAAATGATGTTGAATATAGCCAATAATATTGGTCGGAGGACTATAAACTTAGCAGAGAGTTCGGGAGCGCTCGCTATTTTCATCTTTCAGGTAGTTACAAGTATTTTACGCCTACCAATCAATATCGGTTTATTGCTACGACAATTCATAGCAATCGGATTTTATTCCCTACCTGTAGTAGCTATGACCGCTTTTTTCTCAGGAGCAGTACTAGCTCTTCAAAGTTATACGGGTTTTTCGAGATTTTCAGCTGAGAGTTCAATAGCAACTGTTGTAGTATTATCAATCACCAGGGAACTAGGTCCTGTTTTAGCTGGTTTAATGGTTGCAGGCAGGGTTGGCGCTTCTATTGCAGCTGAAATAGGTACAATGCGCGTTACAGAGCAAGTGGATGCACTATATACATTATCTACAGACCCTATAAAATATCTTGTCTTTCCTAGAGTTTTAGCCGCTACGATTATGCTGCCCTGCTTAGTATTAATTGGCGATATTATTGGAGTAATGGGGGGTTATTTAATTAGCGTCTATAAGCTTGGTTTTAATAGCGCTAATTACATAACTAATAGTTTCAAATATCTTGAATCTGCAGACGTCGTATCAGGCCTTGTAAAAGCAGCGGTCTTCGGATTTATTATCGGTATAATCAGTTGTTATAATGGTTATTATTCAGATAAGGGTGCTAAAGGAGTGGGCAGTGCCACGACTGCTGCAGTGGTGACTTCATCGATTTTAATACTACTAAGTAATTATGCGATCACCGAGCTTTTCTTTAGTAAATAAAATTTGATAAGTTGAAAAGTATAGCAGTAAACCGTTGAAAGAAATTAGTTGTAGTCGTGTATTCGTATTAAGTAACGTCATGCAATAATAAATTTTTATAAATTATAACAGTATAATATATGCAGAATGTACCCAAAATTAAGGTCAAGTCTCTCCACAAAGCCTTCAGTAGTCACAAGGTTCTAGATGGAGTAGATTTTGAAGTCAAAGAAAATAGTTCTTTAGTAATTCTTGGAGGATCTGGCACTGGCAAGTCAGTTTTGATAAAATCTATAATTGGTTTGATATCTCCAGATAGCGGCAGTATCGAGATCGATGGCGTCGAAACAATAGGAATACCAAGAAGTCAAAGATTTAAAATGCTAGAAAAATTTGGCTTCTTATTTCAAGGCGGTGCATTATTTGATTCACTAACCATCCAAGATAATGTTACCTTCCTTGCTGAGAAACAACTTAAATTATCAAAGGACGAAAAAAAAGACTTGGCTATTCGTAAGCTAAGTGCAGTTGGACTATCTGAGAAAATCTTGAATTTATATCCTTCGGAGCTGTCAGGTGGTATGCTAAAACGTGCCTCATTAGCTAGGACTATATGTAACGATCCTGAGCTGATTTTCTTCGATGAGCCGACTACGGGACTAGATCCTATAATGGCTAATGTTATTAACGAGCTTATCATCAAAGTTAGGGATGAGCTAGGTGCCACTACGGTGATTATTACTCACGACATGAATAGTGCAAAAATGATAGCAACAGAAGTAGCACTACTAGACAAGGGAAAAATTTTATGGAACGGTTCGAAAGATGAAATGCAAAATAGTGATAATCAGTACTTGCATCAGTTTATCAATGGTCTAACTACAGGACCCATTAAGGTCTAGTTCGTCAGCTGGCTAAATAGATAAAATCTTGTTAGCTATTGACTAATAGTAAATATAATATATACTAGCAGTCGTTATTTTAAACATTTACAGAGAAAGTTTTAACATGTTCGCAGTTATTCAAACAGGTGGAAAACAATATAAGGTTACTAAAGATAGGACTATCAAAGTCGAAAAAATTGAAGGATCTCTTGGCTCTATAATCGAGTTAACTCAGATTTTGATGATCGGTGAGGCTTCTAAACCCTCCTTTATCGGTACTCCTACAGTGAAAGGTGCTTCTGTGACCGCGGAAATCATAGAGCAGCTAAAAGATGATAAAATTTTAGTATTTAAGAAAAAACGCCGTCAAAATTACCGTCGTAAAGCAGGTCATCGCCAAGAATTGACCGAAATTAAAATTTTAGATATTGTAAAAAAATAGATTAAAAAAGGCTCATAAACTATGGCAACGAAAAAAGCTGGTGGTAGTTCTAGAAATGGTAGAGACTCTGCAGGTCGCAGGCTAGGCGTGAAAAAATCCGATGGACAATACGTGATTCCAGGCAATATTATAGTAAGACAACGTGGTACGAAAATTCATCCAGGCAAAAATGTGGGATTAGGTAAAGATCATACTATTTTTGCGCTAATCGAAGGTAGAGTACAATTCGCTAGCAAAAGAGATTTCAAAACTGTAAATATAGTGGCTCAAGCCTAAAATTATAATTTTTTGTAACTCCAAGCACAAGTACAGTAATTTATAAAAATATCCCAACCGATTCTGTCAATTATTATCTAGTACTGAAGAAAATGATGCTTCTCTAAAGATTTCAATCGATCGAAGCCTTGAGATTTTGTAATCAATCATAGGAGCAGGGTACTTAGCAGCTCCATTAAAATTAGACTCAACGGCTTTTTGATTATGAATTTTTTTAGCTTCTATATTCTGAAGTTCAGGTACGAATTCTTTTACATATTTAGCGAGTTGATCAAATTTTTGACCTTGAGTGAAAGGATTAAATACTCGAAAATATGGCTGAGGATCAGTGCCACAAGAGGAAGCCCATTGCCATCCACCCACATTTGTTGATAGCTCATAATCCATTAAATGTTGTGCAAAAAATTCTTCTCCAAATCTCCAATCTATAAGCAAGTTTTTAGTCAAGAAACTGGCTACTATCATACGCATTCTATTATGCATCCACCCATTTTGTGTAAGCTGCCTTACAGCAGCATCAATGATAGGGTAGCCGGTCATACCCGAAGTAAACTTCCTAAAATCTTCTAAATTTTCATTCCAGGAAATTACGTTGCGATATTTTATTTGAAATTCCTGAGTTCTAGTCTCAGGAAAATGATACATAATACATGCATAGAATTCCCGCCAAATTAACTCGCTAACCCATTTCTGGCAGCCATTAGAATTTTCAACATCAAACGCTTTCTGAAAGCATTGACGCACTGACACTAGGCCAAATCTTAAGTATGGCGACAGATTGCTTGTGCTATTTTTACCCGGAAAACTCCTATCTATATGGTAATTTAATACTTTATTTTCAACGAAATTATTTAAGTTTTCATCACCTGCGCCAACAGGCCATAGCTCGTTTGCATTATATATATAGCCAATTTGTGAAAGAATCTTATTTTTTTCCTTAAGATCAATGACTTGAAGGGAAGCAGCGGTAAGTAATGAACAATCTATTTTAAATATTTTACCACGTAAATCGCTGTTGTAAGTTCTAAGTAAATCGTCGCTAACGACTTTTAGAAACTCTTTCATAAATGGAGAGTATATTTTATAAGGCGTCCTATCTTTTTTTAATATTGTACCAGGTCTCATTAATAAATGATCGTATAGAAGCTTAAATTCGCAGTAATCCTCGATCAATCTATTTATTTCCTGATCGCGTAGGATATTTAACTCTTCAAAATCTTCGTCAGCAAAGATAATTTTAGGCTTAAATACTTTACATAATTTCGGAATAATATCTCTTGGATTACCAAAGAAAGCCAAGACTTCTCCACCTATCTTATTTAGATGATTATTCATGTTAAATAGTATATCAGCTATAAAAGATAATCGAGAGTCTTTAGGATTACTAAATCTCTTTAAAATATTCTCATCAAAAATAAAGAATATTATTACTTTCTCAGCCGAGTCAATAGCGTGGTATAAGGATTTATTATCTCGAAGTCTTAAATTTCTTCGCATCCATACTAGAGATACACTCATTATTGTCTGAATTTCTTAGCGGCAAAGAAATTTAATATGGGTGCTGATACAAATATAGAAGAATAAGTACCAACAAGTATGCCAAAAAACACGAGAACACTAAAACTGTGAATAGCTTCACCGCCGAAAAACACTAAGGCAAGGTTAGCTAGTAGAGTCGTCAATACTGTTAGAGTTGTGCGTGATAGCGTTTCATTTACACTTAGATTAATAATCTGGTCAAGAGGTTTTTTACTGAACTT
>JBPBQH010000022.1:0-4360 GCA_050954685.1 Janthinobacterium lividum
TCAACGATTAACTTTTTCTCGGTAATAAATTTTGTATAGTTTCCTATGTAAGATTTTATTTCTCCATAGTCTATATCTAGAATATGTGTGGCAAGATTATCTAAAAACATCATATCGTGAGAAATGAATACCAGTACTCCTCTAAATTGTTGCTTGAGATAAGTCTCAAGCCAATCTATCGATACTATATCTAAGTGATTAGTAGGCTCATCTAATAATAGAATGTCAGGATTGTTAAACAGACTTTGTGCAAGCAGAACTCTAAGTTTATAACCTCCAGACAATACAGATAGCGGCTTATGATGATATTCTTCTTTAATACCTAAACCTACTAAAAGCTCAGCCGCAAAGATATCTGCAGTATATCCTTCATTGTCAAATATTACTTGCTCTAATTCTCCAAGTCTATACCCTGTTTGTTCATCACAATTCTCAAGCGATAATAGTCTTTCCTTTTCGCTTATGGCTTTCCATAATTGCTCATTGCCTGCTATAACAGTATCAATGATTGAAGTATTCTCAAACAAAAATTGGTCTTGTCTCAAACATCCTATTTTTGAGTTTTTTACTATGCTTAAATCTCCCTCGCTAGGTTCTTCCTCTTTACTAATTATTTTAAAAAGTGTAGATTTGCCAGCTCCGTTGGCTCCAACTAATCCATATTTATTACCAGAAATCAGGCTAAAATTAACATCAGCGAAAAGCAGCTTGGAACCATATTGCATAGCGAGATTAGTTAAAGTAATCATGAGATTTAATAAAATTTAGGTAGATTTATTTTTTTTACATAATATTAGTAGTTGCTGAAAATGGAAGTGTTTTCTGAATAAATTTATTAACTAAACTTTATCACACTATTAAGGAAAATTGTATGGACTGCTGGCTTAACGTTTATAAACCTCGAGGTATTAGTTCTGCTAAAGTAGTGGCAATCGCTAAGAAAGCTTTAAAAGGTTCTAAAGTAGGACACACTGGCACTTTAGACTTAGAAGCTGAAGGTGTGCTACCTCTTGCAATCGGTGAGGCTACTAAATTAGTCAAATTTTTAATCGATTCAGCAAAGACTTATATATTTACTATTCAGTTCGGTGCTGCTACTGATACTGGAGATTTTGCTGGCAAGATTATTAATTCTACTGACTCTATACCTAATCGCGTGGAATGCATGAAAGCTTGCCAAAACTTTATAGGAGTTATAAGCCAAAAACCACCAATATATTCAGCTATAAAAATTAAAGGCGTACCATCATATAAATTAGCACGTCTTGGAAAAAGCCAGGAATTATCGTCCAGGAAAATAGAAATCTACGGTCTTGAGCTTTTAAATTTTGACTCCAGCCGTAAAACAGCTACATTTATTGCTAAATGCTCAAAAGGCACTTATATCAGGACTTTGGCGGAGGATATAGCTTTGTCCTTGCAAAGTTTAGGTTTTGTGATAGAATTGCGCCGTACTCAAGTTGGCGCTTTCAGATTGGATAATTCTTTATTTGTAAATGAATTAGAAAAGCTATCTGAAGACACCATACATAAATTTCTTGAGGAAAAAAGTCTGAAAATTGAAGCAGTGCTGGACGACATCCCGGTATTAGACGCTACAGAAGATCAAGCCCAAAAAATTAGGTTTGGCCAGAGATGTATTTTTGAATTAAATCAAAACTTAGATTCAGTTTGGATTAGATATAATCACCTACTCCTAGCTATCGGTAGCGTAAACGAAAATTGCTTCAATTCTTCTAGAGTGTTTAACATAATTTAAATAAGGAGAAAACGATGTCGATTACCGTTGAGAAAAAACAAGAACTAATTAAAAAATTTGCCAATACTCCAAATGATACTGGTTCTGTCCACGTACAATGTGCTATTTTAACAGAAAGAATTAATAATTTAACCGGGCACTTTAAGACTAATCATAAAGACTGCGCCTCAAGAAGAGGGCTGCTTATGTTAGTAGGTAGAAGGCGTAGGTTGCTTGATTATTTAAAAAGAAAAAATCTAGAAGATTATCAAAAACTGATAATCGAATTAGGAGTAAGAAAATAAAGTTGAAGCCTGGTAACCCCCAGGCTTCGTTTTTTTTAGTACCTAATATATCGATAGTCTTAAATAAACCATAAGGAATAAATAATGTTTAATGAAACAATAAAAAATATAGAATGGGGTGGGAAAACACTTACACTAAGTACTGGCAAAATCGGGCGTCAAGCCGACGGAGCGGTGATGGTTAGAATGGGTGATTCGGTAGTCCTGTGTACTGCTGTGAGCTCCAAAGAAATTAGAGAAGGCATAAACTTCTTTCCATTAACTGTCCACTATAGAGAAATGGCTTTTGCAGCTGGTAAAATTCCAGGAGGATTTTTCAAAAGAGAAGGACAAGCATCAGCTAGAGAAGCTCTAGTATCTAGACTTATCGACAGACCCATCAGACCTCTTTTCCATTCTTCATTTTTTAATGAAACACAAGTAATTTGCACAGTTATGTCTTATGACCTTGAGTGCAGCACCGATATTCTAGCAGTGATTGGAGCTTCTGCTGCTTTATCAGTATCTGGTGTACCATATTTGGAAACAGTAGCAGCAGCCAAAGTAGGTCTCATAGATAATGAGTTCGTGTTGAATCCTTCTTTTGAAACTCTAAAAAATAGTAAGCTTGATCTAGTAGTTGCTGGTACTGATACTTCAGTTATGATGGTAGAGTCAGAAGCATCATTATTGACCGAGAAACAAATGTTAGAAGCAGTCAAGTTTGGACATGAAGCTCTCCAACCAGTAATAAATATGATCAAAGAGTTAACTGCAGAAGTAGGAAAACCAAAATGGCAAGTAATCGAACTATATCCGACTGAGCTTAAAGATCAAATACGTCAAAAAGAAGAAGAGGAAATAAGAAAAGCTTTCAAAATTAAATCAAAGCAAGAGAGAGTTTCTGCCTTAAAACAAATTTCAGCTGGTGCAATAGCTTATTTTATGGCTGGTGATAAGTTTACTCATCTCCAGGTCGAGCTAGCGTTAGAGAAAGTGAAATCAGAAATTTTGCGTAGCGATATTCTTAGTAAAAACACGCGTATAGATAATAGAAAGCCCAATGATATAAGAGATATAGATTGTGCTGTATCTATATTGCCTAAAACCCACGGCTCAAGTCTATTCACAAGAGGAGAGACCCAAGCTCTAGTCGTGACAACCTTAGGCACTGCTCAAGACGAACAAATTATTGACAGCTTGGATGGTGAATATAAAGATTGGTTCATGCTGAACTATATATTCCCACCATACTCAGTAGGTGAGGCTACACCAGTGAGAGCCCCAGGTAGAAGAGAAATAGGTCATGGTAAACTCGCTTGGCGCGCTATAAATCCTGTTTTACCTGTTAAATCACAATTTCCTTATTCAGTGCGTGTTGTATCAGAGATAACTGCCTGCAACGGTTCATCATCCATGGCAACAGTATGCGGTGCATCTATGGCACTTATGGACGCAGGAGTACCTCTGAAAGAACCAATTGCTGGAATTGCAATGGGACTAATCAAAGAAGGTAATAAATCGGTAATTTTATCTGATATTATAGGTGATGAAGATCATTTAGGTGATATGGACTTTAAGGTAGCTGGTGGTCACGAGGGGATTACTGCTCTACAAATGGATATCAAAGTTCTTGGAATAACTTTTGAGATAATGGAGAGCGCACTTCAACAAGCAAAGGAAGGTCGGCAACATATCCTTAAGCAAATGCATACAGCTATTCATCAGTCTAATAATCAAGTTAGCCAATATGCTCCGTGTATACAAAGCTTCAAAATTGATAAGGATAAAATTAGAGACGTTATAGGAGCTGGCGGTAAGGTTATTAGAGAAATCTGTGAAACTACTGGAGCAAAGATTGATATAACAGATGATGGTACTGTATCGGTCTCAGCAGTCGGTAAAGACAAAATGGAACTTGCAATTGAGAAAATAAAATCAATAGTTTTTGAAGCAGAAATAGGTGATATATTTGAAGGCAAAGTAGTAAAAATCCTAGATGCTGGGGCATTCGTAAACTATATGGGTAATAAAGACGGTTTTGTGCATATTAGCGAAATATCAGATACTCGTATTGAATCGGTAGCTTCTGTCCTAAATCATGGTGATCTTGTAAAAGTAAAAATCATAGGTTTCGATAAAGGTAAAGCTAAACTTACAATAAAAAATGCTGTCAAAGATAATGCTAAAGATAATGCTGTTAAGAACTCTGATTCAAAAAAGAAAAATAGTGACCCTATGGACCTGGAAGATCCCAACACAGATAAAATTGAGACAAGCAAAAAAAGACCTAACCCAAAGCCAACCGATAGAGAAGTGTCTAAGGAGCGTAAATATT
>JBPBQH010000058.1:0-4360 GCA_050954685.1 Janthinobacterium lividum
TCTTTTGAATATGTCATAATACTCATATCATAACACTTTTATCCAGGATTAGCTATACAACGTAATCTCCTCTGTTGTAACCTCCAAATATTCAAAATATTTTAAATTGGTTTGAAGCTAAAGGCTAATCCTTTAAAGGTATCGTCCATTTTTTAGCTGCATTTCTTAAAGCCTTAAGTATATTATCTATTCTATCGATTCATTATCTGGAAATACTTCCTTATTTTTGATGATTTTCCTGACTTTAATTAAATATTTTAATAAACAGGAATCATTATATTACTATGAATTCTACTTTGAAAAAACCTATCACTTGGCTTCTTCACTGAGGTACTTTTTCGAGTAATTTCTTTCCTATTTAGATTGGTAAGGCCACTAGGTTTTACCAATTGATGATTCTTATCATTGTGGCTACTAAGAACATGTTTTCTTAAGGTATTTTTATGATTATTCATATTTTTGATAATTTTTATTATATCCTTTTTGTAATTATAACCCAGATTGGAAGTTGCTGAGTGATAGTAGGCAATAGCTCTATGCCAGCTCCGAAGTTGATTATATTTTGATTTTAAGAATTCTGCCCCGTAAGCAACATTACTTGAAGGATCAAAGCCATGTTCAAGCGATGAAAAAGCATCTGGATGATGCTTGAGATTAATTTGCATACAACCTATATCTATACTTTCCTTGCCAAGAAATATTTGCTTTTTTACGAAAGATACAGCTTCGCTTTTATTATTAAAATAGTATCCCCGACCTTCAACGTTAACTGCCCACGGCCAAGGTAATTTTACTTTATAGATTTCGTGTAACTTACCAGATTCTTTTAGAGAGATAGAATGTAAAACATCTGCAGGTATTGAATATTTTTTCTCAAAATGAGGAAACATTCTCATACATTTTAGAGATTCGGTTACTTCGTGGTCCACAGCCGCAGTAGCTTCTGTAAAGACAAAATTTATTATAATGGTCGAATATAACATCAATGTTATTATCATACTAACTCTTGTCCGTCGCTTTTTACACACAAAGTTTCACTTATCATCATCTTTATTAACTTGGTAATAAGTCATGTATCATCTACGTCTTAGAAAATATTTTTTATTTGCTTTTTGTTACAGTATTTTCTACTCTCTTACTAAATATTTAAAGGCGATAGGAAATAATTAATTTTTAGAGTATTATTTATATTGCTATGTGATATGACAATTTCCAAGGCAAGCTCTAGCTACAAGGCATAGTCTATAAAATCATCTATATATAATCAGATCCTGCAATAATTTCATAATAAAATAGGGATATGACTTGTTTATTTAAATATGATAATGAAGGATGCTTTGCACTATTATACATAAAGATAAGACCAGCAAGTAAAACCAATAAGATCCAGCGCTTTATTTTAATTAACGAGAAACATTACTTAAAAATGTATATTATAGCAATTGCTCAAGAAGGTGAAGCAAACAAGGAAATTATCAGTTTTCTATCTAAAACTTGGAGAATTTCTAGTAGAAATATAGGCATAATAGCTAAGCACAAGAGTCAACTAAAATTACTTAAGATAAAAAATATTGAGTTTGAATATTTAAATTCGATTTTGATTTACTATATACAGTAGATAATAACTTAAAAATGGATAAGACTATGACGATTGAGACAAAGAAATTCGATGCTGAAGTAGGCAAAATTCTACATTTGATGATCCATTCTCTTTATACTAATAAAGAAATTTTTATGAGAGAATTAATATCAAATTCCTCGGATGCTTGTGACAAGTTGCGCTATCTAGCCCAAGTTGAATCTAGTTTGCTATCAGATGATGTCGATCTTAAAATTGGGGTCGAAATTGATAAAGAAAATAAAACTATTACGATTAGCGATAATGGAATTGGCATGGATAAAGACGATCTAATAGAGAACCTTGGCACTATAGCTAAGTCTGGTACTCAAGGTTTTTTACAACAACTTTCTGGAGATGCTAAAAAAGATAGTATGCTAATTGGCCAATTTGGCGTAGGTTTTTATTCGGGGTTTATGGTTGCTAATAAAATATCAGTGACATCTAAAAAAGCAGGCCAAGATAAATCTTATATATGGGAATCAGAAGGTGCTGGAGAATATACTATTTCAGATATTAGCGAAGAGTGCTCGAGAGGAACCACAGTTACTCTGCATATCAAACCTGAAGATGCTGATTTTCTTGACCAATTCAGATTAAAACATATTGTAAAAAGCTATTCAGATCACATAGCTGTACCTATTTATTTTATCGATGAGAGTAATAACGAAATAAAACTTAATTCCTCTTCTGCTTTATGGACTAGACCAAAATCTGAAATCACTGACGAGCAATATCTAGAGATGTATAAAAACGTAGCTCATTCAGTCGATGAACCATGGCTAACTTTACATAATAGAAATGAGGGTGCAGTAGAATTTACTAATCTATTATTTATTCCTTCTCAAAAAACTTTTGATCAATTTCATCCAGATCGTAAGAGAAGAGTCAAATTATATATAAAAAGAGTCTATATTTCTGATGAGAACATAGATCTTATTCCTCAGTATCTAAGATTTTTGAGAGGTATAGTAGATTCAGAAGATTTGCCACTAAATATTAGTAGAGAGACTTTACAACATAACAAAACCCTAGCTAAAATAAATATAGCAATAACCAAGAGAGTAATAAGTGAAATAAACAAGAAAAGAACTCAATCGATTGAGGAATATAATGTTTTTTGGAATAATTTTGGCAGCATTTTAAAAGAAGGATTATGTGAAGCTACTAGTGATCATGAAAAGCTCTTAGAAGTTTGTATATTTAAGAGTACTTTACAAAATAAAATGATTAGCTTGGATGAATATATATCAAATTGTAAGGATGAGCAGAAAACCATATATTATCTAAGTGGTGATGATGCAGAAAAACTTCGTACCAGTCCACAAATAGAAGGGTTTATAAAAGAAGGAATTGACGTTTTGTTATTTACTGATACGGTCGACGATTTTTGGGTTAATGTTAATAGTAAGTATAAAGAATACAATATCAAATCGGTAACCAGAAGTGATATTGATCTAGAAAAGAAAAACAGCCAAGAAAATACCGAAGATAAACAAGAAGACACACATGGTGATATTCAGTTTACTGAACTAACTGAATATTTTAAAAAGATATTAGGAGATTTAGTTAAAGAAGTAAAAATATCTAAAAAGTTGACAGAGAGCCCTGCCTGCCTTGCCGTAGATAGTGGTGCTATGGACATGAGGATGGAAAGATTCTTGATAGAGCAGAAGCAATTGCATCAATCTTCAGCTAAAATTTTAGAGCTCAATCCTAAACATAAGATTATTGAGAAAATTAATCAAAATATTGCTAGTGCCGACAGTAGTGAAAGTACGGAGCAGCTTGCTCGACTAATTTTCGACCAAGCCTGTATAGTTGAAGGAGAGCCGGTAGAAGATACCGCTGGTTTTTCGAAGAGATTAAACGATATTTTACAAAAAGTTATTTCTTAAATTACATAAATGCGAGCTGCTAGTAGCTTTTAGTAGCTCGCTAAAATTTAGTTGACCTAGCTCACTATATTCAAGATCCTAGGTAAACGCTTAAAGCCCTAAGTATGCTTAAGAGTCTAGAGTTTTATTTTGCTAGATTTGATAACAGTGATATTGTATAAATAGTACTATTATTAATTCATACAAAATTCATTCTGATGCAATTATATCCTTTAAGACTTATATCTGCTAATACTAAATTTGACTTCATGAACTTCAAAAAAGTTAGTTATACTCTATCAATAGCTCTTACTGTAATAAGTTTAGCTTTAATTGGAATATATAAATTCAATTTTGGTATAGATTTTGCTGGAGGCATTAGTATTGAGGCTAGAACTAATCAGGTGCCTGACCTTGCTAAGATGAGAGAAGTTTTGACCGACTTAAATATTGGTGAGGTCGTACTGCAAAACTTTGGCAGTCCCTACGATCTATCTATAAGAGTCGGTAGTAGTAATGAAGATAATTTGATGAAAAATATTGAATCTATTAAAAACTGTTTAAGAAGCAATTTTGAGTATGATATTGACTATAGAAAAGTTGATTTCGTTGGACCTCAAGTGGGAAGTCAATTAATAAAGTCGGGAATTTTAGCTATGGTTTTTTCCTTTATTGCAATCATGGCTTATGTATGGGTTAGGTTTGAGTGGTATTTCGGCCTCGGTGTCTTGGTTGCTTTAATCCATGATGCTATATTAAGTCTTGGCTTCATGAGCATTACTAGGTTTGATTTTAATCTTAGCACTATTGCTGCGATTCTCACTATTATTGGTTATTCGGTTAATGATTCTGTAGTTATATATGA
>JBPBQH010000170.1:0-4353 GCA_050954685.1 Janthinobacterium lividum
GCATGGGGTGCAGTAGCAGGCGACACTTTAGGTTTTATAATTGTCGGAGCTATATTTGCGCCTCGCATGGCGGAGTTCTTAGGAAAATTATCGATTGCTGAAGCAATGGGAGATTTGTATGGAGAAAAGGTTAGAGTAATTACAGCTATAGCAGGCTGTATAGGAGCTGGCGGAATAATAGCTGCGCAACTTAAAGTGTCTGGTTTACTGTTTGAATATTGTTTTGGAATTTCGAGCATGTATGGCGTAATTATAGGTGGTTCTATAGTTACCTTATATTCTGCGCTTGGCGGCATAAGATCAGTAACTTTTACTGATGTCATCCAATTGCTCACCTTCGGGACTATAATTCCAACTATAGCCTTTTTCATTCTAGGTACTTTAGACAATCTAGATGTTGTAACCGCGACCTTACATAATAATGAATTATTCGATTTCAATAAAGTATTTGACTTTAGCCAGCCTAAGGCTATCTATTATTTATTTCTATTCCTGTATACTGTAATTCCAGGTTTAAGTCCTGACATTTTTCAAAGGATAGCGATGGCTAAAAACACTTTTCAAGTCAGGTATTCGTTTATTATAGCTGGAATTGTTTCTTTCTTTCTTAGTGTTACGATGGCTTGGATTAGTATCTTAGTTATGTCCACCTACCCTAATCTTATACCAACTAATATAGTGAAACATATCCTTTTTAATTACTCTTACCCTGGTCTTACTGGGTTAACTTTAGCTGGTATAATGGCTATGGTAATGTCTACAGTCGACTCTAATATCAATTCTACTTCAGTTTTATTGATAAATGACTTTTGTAAACCTTTAGGCATGAAAATTAATTCTACGTTGTTTGCTTCACGAATTGCTTCACTACTCATTGGAATTCTTGCCATGATAATGACATTGCATAGTGGAAGCTTATTACAATTAGTAATTGTTACGGTTAGTTTTTATGTGCCAATTGTTGCAGTTCCCTTTATAATGTCTATATTTGGCTTCAGAAGTAGTAGTAAATCGGTATTAATAGGGATGGCTGCGGGATTTTCTACAGTGGTAGTATGGGACCTGATTCTAAAGATTGATCTAATCGATGCATATGTACCAGCAATAGTATCAAATTTAGTTTTCTTATTAGGTAGTCACTATGTATTGAAGCAGCCAGGGGGTTGGGTTGGAATTAAAGATACTTCTGCTCTAGAACAAATTAAGAAACAACGAAGAAGAAAAATACAAAATTTTGTCTGCTCTATTAGAAATTTTAATTTGCATAATTTTCTTCGAGCTAATAGTCCAACTAGCGAAGCAATGTACGCTTTCTTCGGATTGTTCTGTATTATCTCGATCTATTTTACAATGCATACTATACCAAAAGAAATTCAAATACTCTATCCTAGAGTAATCAGCTTTATCTATCCAAGTGTATTGTTTATGGCTACTATCTTAATTAGTTATCCTTTATGGTTGCCAAGCTGGAAAGATAAAATAGCAATTTCAGTATTTTGGAATATAGCAGTTTTTTATGTTCTGATATGTATTGGCTTTTTATTGGTCATTATGAGTAATTTTGCTCAACTACAATTAATGGCTTTTATGATCAATTTAATAGTCATAGCAGTTTTGGTAAGATGGCAATGGGCGCTGGTTATGATGTCTTTAGGTATCGTAATTGCTACCAACTTTTTCAACTATTATTTAAAAATAGACAGTTTTCCACATAATTTTTCAACAGTTAAGTTTGAGGCTACTTATATTTTATTATTAGTTAGCAGCATACTTATAGTTTTCTTAAAGCCTAAGCAGGAATATCAACAATTAACGGAAGAAAAAGTAGATCATTTAAGCGGTAGGCTAGATTATCAGGAAGGAGAATTAACTAAAGCTCTAGACCTTAAAAATGAATTTATTCGCAACATTAGTCATGAGTACCATGCACCAATGACAGGCGTCATCAGCACCGCTGAAACTCTATGGGCAGCATATGAAAAGCTCCCAGATAAGATGCGCAAGGAAGCAGCTGAGAATATATACAAAAGCGCGATCAGACTACATCACTTTGACGATAATATTAACAGCCTAGCAAAACTCGCTAACCCTAAGCACAAACTTAAAAAAGGACATTTGAACTTAAGCCAATTAGTAGAGGATAGAGTATCTGAATGTACCAAATTATATATTGGCGATAAAGATAAAGAGAGACGCGATTTTATCTTTAATATTAAGCCTGATCTGTGGGTGGAGTGCGATAAATATTATATTACCAAAACTTTAGACAACTTGATAATCAACGCTATCCTTTACTGTAAGAGTGGAAATATTTCGGTAAGTCTCTACACAGCAAAAAATGATCAAGCTATAGTTTTTGAGATAGAAGATGAAGGAATAGGAATACCTATAGCAGAGCTAAATAATATATTTGGTGCCTTTATTGTAAGCTCAAAGACGCGCACTCCAGCTGGTGGGAGAGGAATAGGCCTAGCACTATGTAAACAAGTTATAGAAATGCATAATGGTAGCATCAATGTTGAGAGCGATGGAAATAAAGGAGCGGCATTTAAGGTTGCTCTACCTGTTTACGCTTAGGGGCATCAATTGAATAATTGAATATAAGAAAAAATAATTGAAAAGAAGCATTCTAAAATATGCAGGAAACCTATTATCTTAAGAATAACTAATAGCAAATAGTAGGAAATTGCTTGATGCTTATAAGGCTCTGATTCTTAGAAATCCATTTTTAGTCTTTATCACAAAATTTGTAGTTTTCAAGATTTGATATTCTAGTCTAGAGCTAAAAATGTACTTGCAGAGGCCCCTAAACTGATGTATATTACCAGCCATCCCGCATATAAGGGGGGTGTAGCTCAGTTGGTTAGAGCGTCTGCCTGTCACGCAGAAGGCCGCGGGTTCGAGTCCCGTCACTCCCGCCACAATATCTCAAAACTAAATTTGCTGTCAGAATAATAAAAATTCTTTATGAAGACTTTGAACGTGTAAAATTATGCTCTAGTACCATCGTAAAAGTTGAAGAGTGATCATATACTATAAGGATAATCATATTTTTCTTTTTGATGATACGCCCTGATTTGCTGGTGTTAATTTTAAATAAGATGCAGTGAATATAAATTATTTCAATAATATTACTATTGAGCTAGTTGTTTATTATATTATTAGTTTAGCTTATCTTGTATCCTTTTGCTTAATATATTGTCCTACGAAATCACATTTTTTTTCATTTTGGAAGTATCATTTTGCATATCTGCATATCATAGTTTTAGCGATTGTGCTATTTGGGCTATTGTATGTAGCTCTACTTTGTATTGTTTTGAGAGTTGCAATATTAACTTGATTGATTCTCTACCCTCAATTAAGTATGGATAGTTTTCCAAGAAAATTGCCGCATTTTCGGATTTGGCAAATTCGTAGCCAAACTTAGTATTACGTGAGGTTTCAGAATAGCAGGTAAGCATCAAGTCGCCAAGAACTGCCACTTCGAATAAAGTCTCCATTCTACCGCCCATAGCTTGGGATAAAATCGTGATGTCCTTAAGCCCTTCTGTTATGAGACCGGCCTTAGCGTTTTCCCCAAATCCTAATGCTTTGTACATTCCGCTTCTGATTGCAATTATATTCTTGATAGCTCCTGCAATTTGTACTGTGATAATATCAGAAGTTATGCTTGTGATGAAATTATCAGATTTTATAGTATGACTAATTTCGTTCGCTAAATCGAAATTTTCAGCAGCGATAGTTACTGGGGTTAATAAACCTTTGGCCACTTCCTTAGCAAAATTAGGACCAGATATAAAAGCACAAGGATTGGATAAGATAGATTTCAATTCTTCAGATAATAATCTTATAGGATCTTTTGATATACCCTTAGTGGCAATTAATAGAATTGTCGTGGATTTAAGACCATGTAATTTTAGATTATTTAAGGCTGCACTGAAAGCATAAGAGGGTACAGCTATAATGATCAATTCACTATTTATAATGTCAGCTAAATTCGCAGTAGGATAGATATTACTGCATAATACAATATCATCAAGATATCGGGCATTTGTGTGATTATTCTTAATTTCTTCAATTACTTTCTCATTGCGTAAAAATATTTGAACCTTTTCTTGCACTCGTGCTACTTGACAAGCCAGCGCACAACCCCAACTGCCACCACCATAGATAGATACTTTCTTAATAATTTTTGCCAATTTATAGAGCTCTCGCAAGCATACCGCTGCTATTTATAGCTATTAGCTCCGCCCTAATTATTTGTCCTACGCTATAATTATTTCCTTCGAGCTTTACAGGAATAAAATTTTCAGTATGAGCATTATTGTCTTGCTCAATCAGTAATTCTACCTG
>JBPBQH010000059.1:0-4349 GCA_050954685.1 Janthinobacterium lividum
TAAGTCCTCTCGTAGCTATACGCATCAGGATATTCCTTGATATTCCTTACCAAAGCTTCCATATTTATCTTTGTTGCAGGCTTATTTCTTTCATTCTTAGCTAGCTTACCTCTTAAGCCAATTTACTAGTGTTGTCGTCCCTATACCAAATCGCTTAGCTGTTTTTGCTATACTTAATTTCTCTCTTACCTTCATTTTAAGGACTTTCTCTCTGAAATCTCTTGAATATGTCATAGTACTCATATCGTAACATTTTTATCTAGGATTAGCTATCCTAATTACAAATATTGCTAAAGAATAGGATAGGAATTATAGGGGGATAAAAGATTAAGATATAAATAACGCTAAAGATTTTATTTTTTAGTCATGTTGATTGAACTTGATAGAAAATGAGCCTTTGGGAAATCCTGTTCTTTATCCCTGGTCCTTGCCAGGACTATAAAATCAAAACCGATCATGAACTTCTACAATTTATTCTTCTAAAGCATCAAAATTCTTCGTCCTAATGCACATGCAAAAGCCATGGGTACTATCTCTGCACATATTCGCAACCTGCTTTTTTTAGCGCGGAGATCTGTAACTCTAAGTTTTGTTCTTACGTTGAAACTCTAGCGTAGCCAATTAACATTTCTTACTCCGTTTTCGCATTATTTCTTAAAAATATTTTAGATATCCCACATTTAGTTTTTGATATATTATAAAATACATGTTCAGAACATTGTTTCTGAATACCTTTTATTGCTTCATATACGATCGTTTAAAATACCACGTAATGACATTGCAAGGATTTTTAAATAAGTGAAAGCAGTTTTTTATCAAGAGTATATGCAATTCCTTTTATTCAATGAATATAAATAGTATTTTTTAGTAAATCTAAATAATCAAAACAAACTAATTAAACGTAATTAATATATTCGTTGACGAGTGTTATTTAGCGCATTAAACTAACGTATAATTAATCTTGTAAACTTGATAATAATGAAAAGAAAAGCAGCATCTAACATAACACAAACTAGCAATGACATAGTTAATAACCATAATGAGGCTATGCTGCAATTAGTGCAAAGTAAAAGCAGAATTAATGTTGAAAATGTTGAGCAACTGCAAACACTGCAAACACTGGAAAGACTAGTATTTTCTGGTATAAAGCTAGATGTCTATGATGCTAGGACAATAGCTAATTTCTTAAAGATTAATAGTAGTTTGACCGAGCTTAAACTTCACAGTACCTACATAGGAGCTGCTGGGGCAAAAGAAATAGCTGAGAGGCTAAAATCTAACAACACCTTAACTATTCTTGATCTTTATGCTAACAACATAGGAGAGGACGGGGCAAAAGAAATAGCTGAGGTGCTAAAATCTAACAACACCTTGACTGAGCTCAATCTTGGCATGAACTTTATAAGAGCTGCTGGGGCAAAAGAAATAGCTGAGGGACTAAAATCTAACAACACCTTAAATATTCTTAATCTTTTTAGTAACAACATAGAAGTTGCTGGGGCAAAAGAAATAGCTGAGAGGCTAAAATCTAACAACACCTTGACTGAGCTTAATCTTAGCTTTAACCATATAGGAGATGCTGGGGCAAAAGAAATAGCTGAGGGGCTAAAATCTAACAATGCCCTGACTAGGCTTAAACTTGGCTTAAACATGATAGGAGCTGCTGGGGCAGAAGAAATAGCTAACTTATTAAAGGTCAGTAAGTATTTAGGTGTTGATGGTATTGATAATATTGTGATGTCTCAACTTAATAATGAGCATAAAGCTGCTTACGAGGAAATGGTCGCAACAATCAAGCGCGTAATCAAGCAACTGACTATTGCAGACAAGTATATTGGTGATGCACATGATATAGTTGAGAAAGCTAAAGCAGTCTCATCTAAAGATTTGCATAGCCTGTTACAAGATGAAGCGTGTATCAAACTATTATTTGAAAATGTCAAGTTGTTCAGTATTAGTTTTATAGCCAACAGTAGCAAAAATTTTGGGTCTAGTACTGAAGAAAGTAGTAGCAACTATCACATAACTAGCATTGAACAGCTGTATAAAGAAATGCATAAACATAAAAATGGTTATTTCTTTACCATGAAAAATGTCGGTACCCTAATAAGAGATGACACTGTTCATAATGAGAGTATGCTACTATCGAATGTTACAAAAGAGCTTATAGTAAACCATAGCAAATATATGGAACAAAAAAGTTGTGATAGTAGTAATGAATCTCATGATAGTAGTTCCCTTGATCCAGCAGCAACCAATCTGATCATTGCTGATGCTATTAGCGCTAACAGCTTTTGTTTTACTTCGTTACCTCAAGAAGCGCAACAACATATATTTAGTTATCTTAATCTGACATTAAATGATAACACTGTAAATGTAAGTGGTACAGCAAACGATAATATTACTGAATACTCAGTAGCATAAAATTAGTTTGGACTAGTAAAGGTAGTTGTCGCATATAGAAAGGAAGAGGAAAGAAAGTATAGAAAAAGAGAAAGAAATTTGGTAAATAAAACAATAACATAAAATATAAGCCATTTCATATTTCTCCTAAATTAACTAAACATATCAAAGAATATTGTTCATCGCCTGAGATTATAATATTGTTTTTACATATGAAGTGCAGATTTTCGTCGAAGTTATAGAGATTTAGAGGAGATGGCAATAATACGAGGAGCAGTGATAGATCATGCGACTATACAGAGGTGGATTATAAGATTTATGAAGTTAATTGTACAAATTACTTCTCTAGTTTTACTTGAGTGACCAACTGGCACGGGTTGATCGAGCAAATGTTGTTTGTCCCTTATTGAAGCTGAAACATAAAAACAATCCATATCAACATGGATAATTTTTCTAGTTAAGTAGTTCATTAATGTACATTCTATAATTACTTATCCTGGCACTCTGCAATGCTTCATCATGGGAATAATAACTAATTTTACATTAAGTGTGTGGGTGATAGCAAATTTTACAAATAACTAAAGATTAGTGATTAGATGAAAAAGTAAGCTAGAAGGTTTTAAAGAATAGGGTCTAGACCTCAAAATATCTATTGCAAGAATTATTTATTATAATCAAGAAAGTTAAAGTAAGAAGTATTCCATAATAACTTTTATAAAAAAAATCAGCTATTTCAACTGGAACTAAAAATACATTAAAAGCTTTCAGACTACCTGTAATTAATGTCATAAAAAATGGGCTGATCAAAGTCGTATTCGATTTGACCTTAAAAATATTGAGTACACTAGTAAAAAGGCTAACCGCAAAAATCATGGATAGCACCCTTGAGAATGAAAAATCAAGTTTTAATGTTTCAATGAAGGATTGATACACTAGCACCAACATGAATACACTCATCATTGGCTCCATAAGTCTGTCAGTAAAAGTAGTAACTTTTTGATTCTCAAGTTTATTCATAGCTTTAATAAAATTTATTTATTAATATTTATATAGCGTACTTAGCACTTAACTACTAGTTAAAATTTGCTCTTAGTTTTCACAATTATTGAAAAATTCCAAGGTTTATATTTTAATTTTCTTAAGTATGGACCTTTAAGCTAATTGAATTGGTACTGTCGCATATAGGAAAAAAGGTTATAAAAAATGAGGTAAATTTGGATTTTGGGTAAGATTAAGCTATTAGCATTACAAAATTCTCGAAAGTTGAAAAATTATCGTTAGCTGTAGTAATCTGTTTTTTCGGAATTATACGTATATTCTCAATACCCGTAGGGGTGATTCTAGCCGAGTTGAACCGTTTAAAGCCAGGCATAAGCTTGGTTCGTTTGCTCTATGTTTCATACCAGTCATAGATCATAATTCTGAGGCAAGAAACTAGTGAAGATAACTAGGTTAACTACTTTTGCTCAATAGTGCAAGCTTAAATAGAAAAGAGCTAACAACATTAGCAGTAGTTAGTGGCCAGGTTAGGCCGGAGAGACAAAAACCAGACATTTTTTACTGTAGTTTGTAGTAGAGCCTGGTACTGCTTTTAAATACTGAAGCTAAATATTATTTGTTATTTATAAAGTCCTACGATTAATTATGATTAGCCTGAGCGAAAGCGAAAGCTAATTTGCTAAGTTGACTTACTAACCCTAACCACTAACTACTGCTGATGTTGTTAGCTCTTTTCTATTTAGGCCTGCGCTAGTGAGCAGAAATGGTTAACTTAGTTATCTTCACTAGTCTCTTGCCTCAAAAATTTATGATCTATGACTGGTATAGAACAAACGAACTAGAATTTTTCAAACTTTTAATCAAGAAATAATATGCCAAGAAAAGTCTCATCTCTTTTAGAGAAAATAACCGATTCAGAAGCTAGAGTTAAGCTACCGATTGAACAA
>JBPBQH010000120.1:0-4335 GCA_050954685.1 Janthinobacterium lividum
CAGTGATACAAGCTGTAGAGGTCAACTAAAGAGGAAGATAGCATCAGTGTTTGACACTGAAGTTGCCTACAAAATATTATCCAACCATACTTTTGCCCTTGCTGAACTAGCTACTGATGAGTTTGAGATCAAATCAGTTAATAACAAAGGTAGGGTAGAAATAACAGCTAACGAGCAAAGGATGTTGCTAGACCAAGTAAAGGCTGTTTATGGAAATCATATTGAGAGACTCAATTTACTAACCCTGAATGCAGCAAGCCAATCATCTGAGTTAACTGCAACCAAAAGCAACAATTCAGCAGTAGTACTAGGAGATCCAAGCAGTATCTGGCACAAAGTAAGCATGAAGCTGCTGGAGCATTACGGGGAAGCATTACATATCTCATGGTTTAGTAAGCTTAGTGCAGAAGAAGACAAAGAGCGTAAGAAATTGATACTTAAAGCTCCAACTAACTTCATCAGTAGCTGGATCAACGAGAAGTATGGCTATCTGATTAACAATTTGACAAATGATTATCAGTATTCATGTGTCATTTGTTGATAAGGCCAGGAAAAAGGATAATAAGCGAATAAGACAAAAATAAAAACATAAAATTATATAGTAACAGTGTTAATTAAAAGTTAAAACAATATCATATATCTTCACTTATGCGACATATTTCTGCGAAAGATTACCAATACCACACACTATTAACTAAATGTTAACGAATTTATGTAATTATTATCTAATATTAACGTAGCTGAGTAATTTATGGGGTTGAATCAAAATATGCTAAGCATAGAAAATTTTAATCTTCCTAAGAGTAAACTCGCAGAAATAAAATCAAACTTAGCGATAAATGCTTTAAATTTGCAGTTAAGAAGTGAAGTGATGATAAGCATTAGTCAATATCTCGATTATTTAAAGGATTTAGGTGTTAGTTACGTAGGCTACAGGGAATTTTATAGAGATGGTACTAGTGCTGCATTTTGTTCTAATATCAAATGGTATGATGTTCATATGCAAGAAGATATGTGTATACATTATTCACAAGAGTTAATAGGTCTAAAGAGACGAGGTCACCGCTATATCATCCGCTCAAGTCACGATACACATAATAGATTTTTGCAGAAACTAAAGGAACAAGATATGTGCAATAGCTTGATCATATACGCCAAAGAAAAAGATATGATTAGAATGTATTCATTTATTGCTTCGTTGCAAAATGATAAGGTGATCAACTTCTTCATAAACAGATTATCTGAATTTGAGAAAATTGCTAATTTGTATAGCCAAAATTTAAGAGAAATTTTTAATAAAGATATTTATTTTCCAGCAAGACTTCCTTTGTTGTCCTCAAGGACAATAGATAATGTGTTAGATAATAGCTCCATATTAACAGAAAGAGAGAAAGAGTGTGTTGCAAACTTAGTACTACATTATTCGAATAAGGAAATAGCTAATAAATTGAATGTGACTACAAAAACAGTGGAGTATTATTTGCAGAAGATCAAAGAAAAATTATCTATCCATTCAAGATTTCAAATAATAGGGAGATACAAAAATCTATGGCAACAAGAAAATAAAATTTAAATGGATATCTAAAAATATGAAGAATGAACTATCGAGAAAGATAATCCTTTCCTGTTTTTTAGCAGGTGGCCTAGAAATGTACGATTTTGCAATATTTGGATTTCTATCAGCAACTCTGCATAAGAATTATCTAGCCTTCATGGATGCTAGTGCTGCTTTAATAGTAACTTATGCGCTATTTGCAGTTGGATTTGTATTTCGTCCTTTAGGATCGTTAATATTTGGCTATATAGGTGATAAACAAGGAAGAAAGAAAGCATTGGTTTTAAGTGTTACTTTTATGGGTACATCATCACTAGCTATGGCTGTGCTACCTCAATACGCTTTAATTGGAATTAGTAGCTGCTATATAATTGCTTTGATTAGAATTGTGCAGGGAATATCTGTAGGAGGCGAATATAGTGGGGCGTTGATATACGCTATGGAACATTTTGACAAAAGAAAGGGTAGATTGATTGGTGGAATAGTAGTGTGTGGATGTGTGAGTGGAGTATTACTTGCTACTGTAGTAAGCACAATATTGCAAAATCCTGTTCTACCAAGCTATAGCTGGAGATTTGCTTTTTTGATAGGATTTGGCTTATCAATGCTTGGATATTTCATTAGAAAACAACTCACGGAAACTCCTGAGTTTCAAAAGCTATCTGCTAATAAAAGTAAAATACCTGTTTTAGATGGTATCAAAGCTTTTCCAAAAGAGTGTATAACAACAATACTAACATCAGCTGCAAATGGCGTAAACTTCTATTTTATTTTAGTATTTTTACCAAGCTACGTCAATAAAGCTACTGGCTTATCGACAAATCACTTTCCAATGGTTACGACTGTTATCTTGGTAGTGCTAAGCCCTTTATTTGGCTATATTTCAGACAGAATTAGTAGAGCGAAGCTAATATGTTTTGGCTTGCTCACAATAAGTATTTATACTTTCTTGGGTCTTAATTTGCTCATGTTAAAACCTAATATAATCAACGCTTATTTATTTTTTATAGGTCAAGCAGTAATATACTCAATTATGACATCAACTATTAATGCTTTCGTTATTGAGATATTTCCTGTTCAGTACAGGTTCAGTTGTTCTTCAGTCTGTTATAGTTTGGGCCTAGGAGTGATAGGTGGAACCTCGCCACTGATTGCTTCTTTGATTGTTGATATATTTGAATACCATACACTTTACATAAGCATCTATATCTCAATAATATCTTTATTAGCATATATAGCAGTGAAAACGACCAACAAAATTTCAACATATAAATTAACTACAATTTAAAGATAGTTACCTGCTGTTAATAAACTCCTAGGGTTTTACCCTAGGTTACAAGCATAAAAAACTGGTGTATACTACATAAAATTAATAAAGAAAGTTATAGGAATGACTGCCGAAGAGAAAATTAACAAACGCAAAATAGATTGGATCCTTTCGCCAAGAACAGAATTTGGATTTAGAGCTGAAGACTTAAGCTATGTTGAATCTACTAGCTACATTATTCCGAACCAAATTAGGGACGATATTCCCACCCTTAATAAATTTGGTTATATGAAAGCTGACATTTGCGGATACGGATATGACTTCATTGATTATGCCTCAAATATTGAAGATATGGTTTTAGAGCTAGGTACAGCTTACGGGCAAGTAGTTCTAGAAGCCCTAAATAGGGGTGCTAATATAATAGCTAATGATATTAGCACTGAACACTTAGAAATCTTATTAGAAAATGCTTCTGATAAATATTTAGATAAGTTATTTCTTTATCCTGGTAAGTTCTCTGACGAGATTGATTTTTCAGAAAATTCACTAGGTGCAATATATACAGCAAGAATGATTCACTTCTTAAGTGGAGATGAAGTAATCAAAGGTCTAAAAAAAATACATAATTGGTTGAAGAGGGATGGTAAATTATATTTCATTTCTGTCACTCCTCATCACCTAGCTTTTAGAGAAAGATTCCTACCTATATATAATGATAGAGTAATAAGAGGAGAAGAATGGCCTGGTAGAATAGAGAATCATTGGGAAATTGCCCCTCAACATGAAGAGTTTGTGCCGAATTTTATACAAACATTTGATATACCACAATTAGAGCAATTATTGCCTAAGTTCGGTCTTGAAATAGAAAAAATCAGTCTATTCGATTATCCAAATGATATATGCAGTGACGGTGTAGGACATGTAGGATTAGTAGCAAGAAAAGTATAAAACCTGAATTGAATAATAAAGATAAAGATGTAGAAAACTAAAAAAAACAAAATAACTACCCCAACGAATATTGAAGAAATTGAAGGATCAGAAATATTCGCTGGGTCACCCAACATGTAAGACATGAGGATAAGATGAACCTACAATACCCGAAGTTAATAGTCAAGCTGTGCTTAGCTAACAGACCTTGTCTCAGTCAAACAATTTGCAATCACATTCCAACAATAATTACTCATTGCTATTGCGCAATGCAGTTATCTGCTGATCTTAAATTTTAAAATAGGAGCGGTATTTATGACTCGACTAAATAATGCTGATTTTATAAGAAGGATATTGGAAATTAGTTGTAGTAGGCTAATTGATGCAAAATAATCAAAAAGCTTATTCCTATCTGTGGCCTTGCAGAACTTCAATAAGAAGTAATAAGTCTAATATAGTAGCAACCATAAGTTCGCCAGAGTTAGTTTACTTATATCGATATCGTTCATTTAAAGTAAACCAGATAAAGCTCAATCCAGATTTGAACTTTTTTAGTCAAAGGAGAGAAAAGCAAATGGATGATATA
>JBPBQH010000121.1:0-4328 GCA_050954685.1 Janthinobacterium lividum
TGTAATGAAAATTTTGGGAAATAGTTTTATTCTGAGCTTCCTTTTTAATTTAGAAAAATGAGTATATTGGGGTCCCTCGATTCTAATTGGCAAAATTGTAGCATCCGATCTATCAGCTATCATGCCCGGCCCTTCATAAACTTTCATAAGCGAACCAGTAACGCTTATTCTGCCTTCTGGAAAAATGACAATTTTTTTGTTTTTCTTAACTATGTTTATTAAACTTTTGATAGCCATAGGGTTATTTGTATCTATCGGCAAAGTCTTGACAATTTTCAAGACTGGCTTTACCCAGAAACTTCGAGCTATGGTAGTATCGATCGCAAAGATTAAATTAGACGGTAGATATACTGCAAGTAATGCTGGGTCAATATAGGATACGTGATTAGCTATAACAACTGAGCGGTCTCCAGCTGCATGGAAATTCTCAATACCTTTGATCTCAACTTTATAGACTATATTAAATATAAATTTACAAATTGTAGCTAAAAATTTAAAAGGAATGATCTCATTTTCTGGGACTAATCTATATATGTACACCGCTACTATTAAATTAAGTGCACTAACAAGCAATATTGCTAAAGGCATTGAATAATTAAAATGAAAAAGCAACGACAACATTAATGTAGATGCCGCCATGAAGATAGAATTTATGAGATTATTAGCTGCAATGACTCTGCTTCTATGAGCTGGGGAGGAAAAATATTGCATAATAGCGTAAAGTGGTACTACATATATTCCAGCGATAGCAGAAAAACAAAATAGATCTATAACAATCCGCCAATTATTTTTTTTAGATAGAAATATTAAAATATTTTTTAATTGTTCTGGTTCATAATTAATAGCACTAATGCTACTGGCAAAGAATAGATCTATACTAAATACACTAAGAGCTATAGCCGATATAAATAAATATTTAGTTGTGATTTCATTTTGAAGAATCTTACTGCAACCAAATGACCCTAAACCAACACCGACTGAAAATGTCGCAAGGAATAAATTAGCAACATTTTCGTCTGCTCCTAGAATATCCTTAGTTAGTGAAGGAATTTGAGCTAATATAGCCGCTCCAATAAACCAGAACCATGATATTCCTAAGATTGATAAATATATTTGTTTTTTCGAATATGAATATCTTATGATACTGGCGGTTTCTCTATATATATTGAAGTTGATCTTCACTCCCTGACTTGCACTGATTGATTTAGGCAAGAAAAAACTGCTAATTGCTCCAATAAAACTAATCAAAATCGATGAAAATATTACTATATTACTGTTAGAATTGTGAAATCCACCTATTATAGTTCCAATTAGAATAGATATGAACGTACCAGCTTCTACAAAGCCATTTGCTCCTAGTAGCTCTTGCTTTTTGAGATGGTCTGGTAAAACACTATATTTTATAGGACCAAAGAAAGTTGAGTGAACCCCCATCAGAGCTACGCAGGAGAATAATATAATTAAATTATTACAGAGGAACCCATATGCAGCAAACAATACTATTGCTATTTCAGATATCTTAATGATTTTTACTAATAAAGATTTCTCATATTTGTCGGCAATCTGACCAGCTAAACTAGCAAATAAAACGAAAGGCAAAATAAATAGAGCATTAGCTAACAAAACTAAGAATTGAGACGACGTGCCTAGGATGTTTGCTAGTTTGAATGTGACTAAAATTATCAAAGCATTCTTAATTATGCTATCGTTTAAACAACCACAAAATTGAACTATAAAGATAGGTAAAAAGCGCTTGTCCTTGAAAAGATATAATTTCGAGTGCATATATTCCTCAATAATGAGGCTACATACTATGCAATTTGATATGTTGTGTCAAACTAGACTATTAATATGGGTGGTTTGCAGAAAATTATTGACTAAATTTACTTTAACAGTTATAAATTTAGAAAATTTGATCCATTGGGGATGTAACTCAGTTGGTAGAGTGCCTGCTTTGCAAGCAGGATGTCGGGGGTTCGATTCCCTTCATCTCCACCATTAGATCTTATTATTGCTTAGTCTATTGATGACTTTCGAGCACTTATCCAGGCTCTGCTTAAATCCAAAGCTATTATTTTCACAAATTGCCAAAATCTAATGTCTTATTACCGTCAGGTATAAGTAGTTATTAAGGATCTCTTCTTTTCTTTAAAAACTAAAGTAATCAAATTATCAATTGTCTTTAAGTAGAAAAAAGTCTATCGCTTGTGATTATTTTAGAGAAGACGGGGATAGTAGAGAAGCTATAGCTTGCTCACGTGTTTATTGCAGGCCAATATCAGAGTATAATTTTGAGTATATTATTTTTGTTAGTACCGTCGTAAAAGTTACTCTTTTAAGTTCTTTTCCATTTGAAGTCACTAGGATGAAATTTGATCTTAGTGTAATTATTTAGCTCAAGCTCCAAAAGAATTAGGAAAGCAGCTAATAGATAATTATAGTAGGAGTTTTGCATGTCTGTAGTAAAACTGCGTAACGAAAAAGAAATAAGGAAGTGTGCTAAAAATAAGGTAATGTTCGACAAGCTTAGAAGAAGTAGCGGAACAATTGTATGCTTGCAATAAAAGTGTATGAAAAATAAAAAGAAGGAAACTAGGGCGTGTCATCAATTAAGGAGGATAATGGATGAAGCTAACGTAACACTATAATCCATGATCGCTATCTATATAGATGATAGATAGCGCTAAGGAAGTTAGTAGCGGTTTTATCATAACGAGTTGCGATAGCTCTATACTGTTTGAGTTTAGCAAAGAAATTCTCAATTAAATGTCTATATCTATATAGATAGCGATCATGGATTATAGTGTTACGTCTTCTCTTTTTCGAAGGTATGACGACAATATAACCAGCAGCTTGAAGCTTATCACGCATACGTTTGTCAGCATCATACGCTTGTATCAGCAATAACTGCTTTAGATAAAGTAAGCTTAGTCATTAGAGCATCTGCTCCTACTAGTTGATGTCTTTGTCCAGCAGTCAGATGCAAAGCAGTAGGATTACCAAGCGCATCACACATCGCCTGAATTTTTGTGCTCAGTTCGCCCTTACTTCGCCAGCGAAAACCGCTTGTCTACTATGAGATAAGAGTCTTTTTAATAAATATAAGAAGAAACTAATAAACGACTTTGGAATAGATCACCCTAAATCGAAAGAAATTTTAAAAATACAATGTAGTGATGATTCAGAGCAATAGAAGTAGATTATATATGTAACTCAATTGAATTAGCTAAGGGTATTCTGTTTTAGTTCTTAAAGAGTGGATGCTAGGAGGGTAAAGTCAAACCATATATTAGCAGCCGCCTGCGTCGCCTGCGTTGTAAAGCCTAAATACTATTATTATTGGTAGGCATTCTTATTACGTTAAAGCTATAAAAAGCTATAACTCGATTAAAAGCCTAGAAGATATTACCTAAAGACTTATTATATAGGATTCTAAGCGTAGACCTCAGATTTTTCCGATGCGGGATGTAAGTTGAGAGATACAGATTTCTTTATGCCCGCTATTGTTTTCTTGCTTACTGGTAGTTTCTTGCTAATCCAATCGTAACTTTTGCCTGCACGTAGAAAACCTTATTTTTTCAATTTTATCTGTAGTTTTATTCTTACTTATTAGCAGCTTTGCTAAATTTTATACCATCAATTATAGCTTTTTCGATTCTGACTTTAGTTCTTGCCTTAATCCTTCCATATTCTAATTCTGCAAATATACCAGCTATCTGAAAAAGGTCTTACCTATAAAGCTTGTTTTAGAAGTCAGTAAAAGAAGGTAACAAAAAAAGTAAAAACATGTTACCTATAATTTGTGTTAGACTTCAAGTAATCCTCATTAATTACGCAGATTCCTTAACCAAAGATCTGACAAGAGTATTGACAGCATTCTGATGGTCGGCGCTACGAATCTTCATAAAATTTCTTGAAACTTCAATGCACATACGTTGGTGTTGCGTTAGCATCGGTTCAGCGTCTCTAGAATCTAAGCCTTCATAGAAGTAATTAGTGGCTTTACCCAGGGCGTTAGCAATAAGCACTAACCTACCGACTGATATTCTATTAGTACCTTTCTCATATTTCTGTAATTGCTGGTGCGTTACTCCAATAACCTCAGATAATTGCTGTCTTGACAAGCCTTTAGCTAGTCTTAATGAATAAATTTTCTCACCGACAAATTGATCTATTTCTTGAATAATATCGTTTTTTCTAGCCATACTAACCTCAAATAACTTATTAATTAGATATATTAATATGTTATTAATTTATCTTTACATTTTCAGCTTACCATGAAAAATGCATTTATACAATGATTACTTAATGTATTTTAATATAATTTT
>JBPBQH010000023.1:0-4319 GCA_050954685.1 Janthinobacterium lividum
TCATGCTAGTATTTTCTCAAACAAAACTGGTATCAATTTCAAGGGAAAAAATAATCCTGAGGATTATAACATAGGAGGTGCTTTATCCTTGCACAATTATAGCTCAATTATTAGCCTTTTATTAAAGGACGACATGTTAGGATTTCTAAAGAAATTTTCGATTACTTCTCGTAATATATATTCTGACGCTTCATTGGAATTTTTACATTCTATATCTGATCATCCGACTTCAAAATCGGACGATATTAGTTTTGAATATTCTATAAATCACAATAATTTCAACAAATCTAAAATAGGTAGTGCAGAAATAGGAAATCTCAAAATTCTCTTTAATTCTGTTCTTTATCAGCAGGCTCTTAAAGAAATGACAAGTCAACACGATAAGTCTGATGAATTATTGATGCAACTATTACCGACCATTAAGCCATCTGACATTAAAGTACTTAAGGAAAGATTGGACGCTTATAATTAATTCTTATGTTATTAATATAAACAATAAAAATGGTACAGTAAGTGGACTTAATTGATAATATTCACAACGCCCTAGCCCAGGATATTGGCGAGATGAATCAAATAATTTTTGCCCATTTGACTGCTAAAGAGGACTTGATAGAATTAGTTAGTCGCCATCTGATTGAAGGCAAAGGTAAAAGAATTAGACCTATACTTACACTATTAACTAGTAAAATGTTTGGCTATAGCGGCAAAGATCACATAAAGCTTGCTTGCGCAGTAGAATTTATTCATACGGCTACTTTGCTGCACGACGATGTTATAGACGATAGCAAACTAAGACGCTTTAAGCCCACTGCTAATGTTATATGGGGTAAAAAAGCAAGTATTTTAGTAGGTGATTTTTTGTTTAGTCAATCTTTTAAACTAATGGTATCAACGAGCTCTCTATCGGCACTTGATTCTCTATCAAGAGCATCTGCAATTATTGCTGAGGGAGAAGTCGCTCAATTGACAAAATTGAATCAAAAAAGAATTATTAGCCTTATTGAATATGAACAAATTATACTAGCTAAAACAGCCGAACTATTTGGTGCGGCTTGTGAGGTTGGAGCTATTATAGCTGGTCAAGATCTAATTACCTGTAAAAGACTAAGAAAGTTTGGCGTTAAACTTGGTAAGATTTTCCAAATTATAGACGATTTGTTAGATTATAATGGTAAAGATAATGATATAGGAAAAAATATAGGTGATGATTTTCTAGAAGGCAAAGTAACCATGCCATTGATATTACTAAGCAAAAAACTAGCTCAATTTGATAGAGAAAAAATTGAAAATATGATCAGTAGCGAGATCAGATCTATATCTGATCTAGAATGGGTAACGACACAAATGAATAACCATGGAATCATGCATCAAGTAATAGAATATGCATCCCTCCTTGAGGAGCAAACAATAGGACTACTTTCTGCAGAGTTACCAGAAAATGAGTTTAAACAATATTTAATCGCTCTTACAAGCTTCGTTACTAGAAGATCTTACTAGATATAATATATTAGCATAAAATTATATTTTCGTCTTTTTTTCTGTTCACTTATTTATAGCGTGCATCAAACTAAGCTCGAGTAAAAAATTACTAAGATTTTTCGTTGCTTATCTATTACTTAGAAAATTTTCCTATGCTATTTTCACTCAGTAAAGAAAATCTTCATAAATTAAAGTTTTATCTTTTATTCTTTTTCTAATTTTTTCTGTGTATAATGCTAGCCAAATTGAAAGAATCTAATGTCTTCAGATAATAAATTGTTTAAGTTATGGGTTTTAGGATCTATTAGCGGCTTCACTTTAATGATTAGTGGAAATAATCTTAACTATTGGCTAGCAAGCGAAGGAATTGACATAAGGACTATTGGAGTTTTTGCGCTAATATCAATACCATATGCTATAAACTTTATATGGGCTCCAGTCTTAGACGTTAAAAGTCTAGGAATTTTAACGTCATATTTAGGTCATAGATTATCTTGGGTTTTTTTGATCCAGATTCTGCTCGGAGTGGCTGTACTTGGCATCAGCCAAACTGGACCTCAAAATTTGGTACTATTCAGTATTCTAGGCTTCATTATTTCTTTTTTGAGTTCTACCCTTGATACAGCACTTGGAGCTTTAAAAACTGAAATAATACCAAGATCTCTGCAAGGAGCTACTTCTGGGACTTATATATTTGGCTATAGAATTGGCATGCTGATTTCGGGATCTGGTGCTATATATTTATCATCTTACTTAAGCTGGCAACAAATTTACGCAATTTTCTCTTTATTAATATTAGTTTGTTCTATAATACTGATTTTTACTGGGCATTCAAAATATAGTTTAAAAGGATCAGCCGCCGTAGCTACTCAAGCAAATATTAATGATTCTGAGAACATAATATTAAGCTGTAGAATATTACTGAGTAAAATACTTGATCCAATTGGTAACAAGCACTTTATTTTTACAATATTAGTATTTTTAGTCTTATATCGCCTACCCGATAACTTCATTAATATTATGATAAACCCTTTTTTAATTCATATTGGTTATAGTGCAAAGGAAATAGCTACTACGGGTAAGTTTTTTGGTATAATGACTACCTTGCTTGGTGGTTTGCTTGCTAGTCATGTAATGAAAAAAAAGGCAGTTATTGATAGTTTGCTAGTCTTTGGTGTTATACATGGGTTTGCGCATAGCTTGTTCGTTATTCAAGAAATATATGGTAAAAATATTTATCTACTTTTCTTGACAATAAGTTTTGAAAGTATCACAGGAGGAATGACCATGGCAGCTTACATGGCTTTTATAGCTCTGCTTTGTCACGGTAAATATAGAGCAACTCAATATTCATTTTTTACTTCAATGATGGGTTTATCAAGGTCACTTTTTTCTGTCTTCTCGGGTTATGTAGTTGTTAATTTTGGCTGGCAGTATTTCTTTACTCTTACTACGTTAGTAAGTGTTCCTTCATTATTAATATTATATAAAATGGCTGATAAATTAAAATTAAAGATAGGAGAGTTAGATGGATAATTTGATAGTACTATCTTATCTATTATTAACATTGTTTATAGGTATATGTAATCGCTCACGTTCTGGTAATTTTAAAAGTTTTGCCAGCGTAAAAGATAGTACTAGGAATAATAAATTATTATTAATGGCAACCATTTTTGTCTCGTCAGTTGGCGGTGGGACTACGTTTGGTTTAGCTGAAAAATCATTTACAGGCAACATAGCTTTCACGTACGGGTTAATTCTAACGATTCCTATAGATCTGCTAGTTGCGAGATTCGTAGTTCCTCAACTTACCAAACATTATGGAGCTGAGAGCATTGGTGATATTATGGTTGCCTACTATGGTCGTGCGGGAAGAATGATAGCTGGAATTTCTGCAATTGTCTTATCAATAGGATTTCTAGCTGCTCAAATCAGTGTTAGCGGCAGAATATTTCAATATATTTTGAGAGTAGATTTTATTCAAGGAGTAATATTAAGTTACAGTATAGTGATAATTTACACTACTATCGGTGGCTTACGCTCGGTAATGTTTACTAACGTTCTTCAATTTTTTGCTATGATTGTAGCAATACCAGTAATTACGATTATCGGTATTAAAATTATTGGTTTAGATAATTTCATAGCTAGCGTTCCAAAGGACAGGATATTTTTTAGTCATGATAATAGTCTATTTACTGATACGCTCTCAGCGACGTTAAGCTTCGCTGTTATGGGCTTATATCCAAACTTTATTCAGCGCACTCTGATCAATAGTAACCATAAAGAGACTAGCAAAGCTATTTATTATAAAACAGCAATATATAGCGTATTTTTAGTATTTACTACTATAAATGGCTTAATCGCTTATCTTATCTATCCTGAGCAAGCTTCCTCTCTCGCCCTTCCTTTTTTGATAGATCAAATTATTCCAGTAGGTTTGAAAGGAATAGTCGTAGTAGGATTATTAGCAACAGTAATGTCTACAGCTGATTCAGATCTTAATATTACTTCTATAAGTTTAGTTAAGGATTTATTCGTTCCTATATACGGGGAAAAAAATCAACAGAAACTTCTGCAATTGGCCCGCGTTGCTAATATAATCGTTGGGAGTGCTGCTATATTTATAGCTTTGAGATATACGAGCATAGTTGATTTAGTGGTGTTTGTGGCTGGTTTCTGGGGACCTATTATTGTAGTACCGTTATTATTTGGCTTATTTGGTACTACAATACCCAAAAAAATGATGATTTTAAATTCAGTTATAAGCCCTGCTATTTTTCTAATTTGGGAACATTATTTTGCTAATATGTATAATTTACGAGGAGTATTTGTAGGAACTA
>JBPBQH010000060.1:0-4286 GCA_050954685.1 Janthinobacterium lividum
TTAAGAGACAATAATTTCGAAAATATAAATTCACATCCCTTACTCAATAATCTGCTTTTAGTTCAGCGTGTCAAAATTAATAAATCTATAACTCGCCTGCTTGCCAGTCGGCAATTTAGCCATTTAATAAAAGGAGAGATTAAAACTGAAGTCAATATAGGTGTACTAGAAGATAATATGGTGAAGTTAGGACGAATAGATCTATTAGTAATACACAAAGATTATTTAGTAATAGTGGATTATAAATCAGATCTTAAGCCTGCGTCCTCTATAGAACTAGTGCCAGAAGGCTATAAGGAACAGCTGAGATTTTATAATAAAGCTATTAGCGCGTTATATCCAAACCATAAAATAGAATGCAAAATTCTATGGTTACAAAATGGAAAACTTATGAATATATGAGTCTATACAATAGCCTAGGATCTATTTATTCTGACATATTGTTTATTGTCTAAATTCAGGTAAGAGGCTGTCCCTGTTTTGAGTTTTGTATGTAATATATTTATATGTAACAATTTTTAATGATTAATTAATTATTCTTCTTACGCCAAGTAGTTATGTTATTCGGTCTATCTTCTAAAATTATATTCATGCTTAATAATTTATTACGTATCTCATCAGCTATTTGCCATTGACCTTGTTTTTTAGCCAGTAGTCTCTTGCTAACTAATTGATTAATTTCTTCTTCATCAACATCAGTATCATTTCTAAACCACTTTTCTGCTGATCTGCTCATCAAACCTAAAAATCTAGTACATTGGTAAAGCTTATTAGCATTGAAGTTTTGTTCTTCTTTGTTCACCGATACGTAGGCAAGCTTAGCGTAATCATTAATAATTTTAACTGCTAGAGGAGTATTTAAATCATCATATAATGCTGATAGAAAATCACCAGGCAAATTATCATCATCTCTATTGATTGCTTTCGTAGCAACAGCCCCGTACCAGTAATCTAAAGTCTTACGAGCATCTAGTAGAGCTTTATCATTAAAATCTAAGGGCTTACGATATTGGGTGTTCATTAGTAGCAGCCTAAGTATATCTCCAGAAATATTCCGAGCTATCATATCCTCTACTGTTAAAAAATTGCCAAGAGATTTGCTCATTTTTTCTCCATTAACAGTTAAAAAACCATTATGTACCCATAAATTTGCAAATGTAGAGCCTGGAAAAGCATTAACACTCTGAGCTATTTCATTAGTATGATGAGGGAAAATTAAATCTGCTCCGCCTCCATGAATATCGAAACTAGAACCTAAATATTTGTAGCTCATAGCTGAACATTCAATATGCCAACCAGGTCTTCCTATACCCCAAGGACTACTAAAATTATCACAATTTTTCTCTCCTCTGCCTATAGGTTTCCACAAAACAAAATCATTTTGACATTTTTTTGATTCTTTGGCTTCAATACGTACAGAATTTATCATCTGGTCAAGACTTCTACCCGATAGATTAGTGTAGTTGTCTGCCTTTGCAACATCAAAATAGACATGATTATCTGAGATATAAGCATATCCTCTCTCAATTAGCTTTGTTATGATACTAATCATTTCTTGAACATGTTCTGTTGCTTTAGGTTCTATATTAGGTCGCAGACAATTAAGATAATTCATGTCTTGCTGAAAATAATCAATCGTGAGCTTTGTTAATTTAGATACTTCCATATTTAGGTCTCGCGCTCGACCTATTATTTTATCGTCAACATCCGTAATATTACGCACATATAAAACGTTAGAGATTCCGAAGACGTGAATTAGAGTACGAAACAGTATATCATATATAACAGCTGACCTAGCAGTGCCGATGTGTGGTCGATCATAAACTGTAGGTCCACAGACATACAGTTTTATTAAACTTCTATTTTGAGGTTTAAATACTTCCTTTGATTTAGTAAGAGTATTATATAATAATAATTCCATTGGAAATGCCAATTATTTATGCGTTTAATTATATATTAATAACGAGAAAAATAAAATAATTTAAGTCAGTAGTATGCCTAACATGTATAAAAACAATCTCACAAAGAAGGTCCTAGGTAGCTACGATTTAAATTTAAGGGTTATAACTATCGCAATTATATCAATTGTAATGATCCTAATCATAATGTACTTCAATAGATCATATGCTGGCAGGAGAAGAACTGTTTTACAAAACATAAGTACTGAGGCAAATAATATCGAAAATTCTTTTATAAACGACATGAACTATTCACAATATTTTATCAACTTGATAGGCAATCAGCTCCAAAACAATCATAGTGATTTGAATAATATTCAGCAAATATTGCAAAGTTATGCACCCCGTTCAAGTTTGAGCTTATCTTTTGGTTGGAATAAATATAGTTGGGTCAATTCAAATTTTAAAGAGACTGTTGTGAGCACTACCGGGGTAGAGTCTTGCCCCCGAGAGCCTTATTTCATAAGAAAAGCAGTCGAAAATAGACATAATAATAATATTACTTTCTTGGTAAATAAATCTAATTCTAAGGATGATAATTTAAAGTTAATATTAAATATAGAAAGTGCAGAAAATGGAAAATATATTGGTTCAATAATTCTAAGTTACGATGTAGATACCGTCATCAATAGACTGCGTGCAAGTACTAGAAAGAAATCGACTAACTTTGTTATCTTAAATGATCAACTAGACGTGGTAGGTCAATCTAAATCGAATATTAGTTATATCATTGATAGTAAGCAAAATCTTTCATTGTTTTTAGACAAAGCCTTAAGAACAGCGACTCAAAAAAAAGCTGAATCATTTGAAGATATTTCTTATTTAGATATGCTTAGTGGAAAGAACTATCATATAAGAAAGATCGAAGATCTACCTTTTATCCTAGTGACTAGCTTAGATAGCGAAGAGATTAGTAGCGATATATTAAATAATATTATAAGAAGACTTGTCGAAATATCAGTCTTTGGCCTAATGTTTTTTCTGAGTGTCATTTCAATTTATAGACGTGAAATCTGGCTACGTACCGAGGCAGAACAAGCTACTATTACAGCTAATAAAGCTACAAAAGCTAAATCAGATTTCTTAGCTTTCACAGCTCATGAAATAAGATCTCCACTAGGCTTTATCCTCACAGGTTCTGAAATGATGACGAAAAAGCTTTTTGGTGAATTGCCACAAGTTTATCTAGAATATGCTGAAGGAATCCACCAAAGCTCTAAGACTATTTTAGACTTCATTACGGATATATTAGACGAAAACCAAATCATAGAGGGTAAGTTCAAGATAATTAATTCTACAACTAATATAGGTAAAATTGTAGATAAAGCAGTTACTATAAATAAAACTAGATTTAACAAAAGAAAAGTATCAATCGTAATTGATCTTCAGAATAATTTACCAAAATTATTTTGTGACCAGCGAAGGATCTTACAAGTGATGAATAATTTAATAAGTAACGCTATTAAATATTCAAATGATTATACTAAAATTACTATTATGATTAAAGTGACAAATTATAATATGCAAATTGAGGTCCAAGACCAAGGCATCGGAATGACCGAACTTGAAATACAATCGGCCTTGACAGCGTGGGGTATTGCTCCTAGAAAAAACTATAATCTGATTGAGTCCTATGGACTGGGTTTGCCTATAGTAAAAATGTTGCTAGATGCTCATGAAGCCGAACTTGAAATCAGAAGCATACCAAATATAGGCACTATGGTAAAAATAGTTTTCCCCAAACATAAGCTTATATATGATTAAAGAATAATACGTAACTATAGTTCTGAAATAAATCATACTGCATTATAAAGAGGTCTCAATAAAATTGATGTACTATTCAAAAAGTTATTTCACAAAATTTTCTAAGTTACCATTTGTGCTACTCGGATTAATTATAATAATTGCTTGTTTTGGGCTAATCACTGTATGGTCTGCTGCTGGGGGCAATTTATTCCCGTGGGCGCAAAAGCAAATGATTAATTTTCTTTTGTTCTTTGTTGTATCGATTCTAATAGCTTTGGTGGATATTAAATATGTTCTCAAATTTTCTTATTTTTTTTATATCATTATTTTGATACTCCTCTTAAGCGTGGAGTTTTTTGGAATAAATATTATGGGTGGAAAAAGATGGCTAGATATAGGAATCACTAGATTACAGCCCTCTGAGCCAGCTAAAATAGCTATAGTTTTGATGCTGTCGAGATTTTTTCATCACATGAAGACCGAAGATTTCACCAAAACAAGTAAAATCTTTGTAGCCTTATTTGCGGTTATAATTCCAGTAATATTAATTATCAAACAACCTGATCTCGGAACCGGTATTAT
>JBPBQH010000210.1:0-4177 GCA_050954685.1 Janthinobacterium lividum
ATACTAGATGGATTTCTATATTCTGTGATCCTGTCTACCGCTTCTATAAAATTTGATGGATTATCTTGTGTCCCGTCGTCGAAGTCATCATATATTTCGAGTTGTTTATACAGCTCGGCAAGTTCTTGTCTAGCAACAGTATCTGTCACCACGATTCTTCCCAAATCCGTCTTAATATACTAGTATATCTTTAATATATATTGGTTAGTTTCACCTTACGAATTTAATTCCAGGTTTTTAAGTTCGTTACTTAGGTAGCAAATATGTTTGAGAGCATAATTCCTCTTTTGGTTACTAATTTGGTCCTTTATGACTTAGATATGTTGACATTGTACTTAGTTTTGAGTCTAATATTGCTAAAATTTATAATTGAATATAATGGCCACAATTTCAACTAATGAAATTATCAGTAATATAAAAAAGATTAGTGATAAATATCAGGAAATAGTATTTTTGTTAATGCAAGGTAAGGGAAACTTTATACCTCAAACCTTAGTTGATACCGCTCGAGCAAAGGAAATGATAATCAAAAGTTTCAATAGCTTTATTGAGAATCCAGATAAGTTTCTTGATCTTAACATCGAATATATAGAAAAATTTAAGAATCTAATTGCTAATTCAGTGAATAAATTTATAGGTAAAGAAGTCGAACCTATATATGTTCCTTATCACAGAGACAAGAGGTTTAAAGATCCTAATTGGCAAGAGAATATATATTTTGATTTTGTCAAACAGTTCTATCTTATGACATCTGAATGGAGTCAAAGAACTATTGACCAATGTGATCTTGAGCCAAAGCTAAAGAGATGTTTAGAATTTCAAGTGAGACAATTCATTAATGCTTCCTCACCCACAAATTTTATCTTTAGTAATCCAACAGTTTTTAAAGAAACTATGGAAACAGGCTGGCAAAATATAGTGCAAGGCCTTGACAATTTTTTAAACGATATAAAAAACTCAAAAGATGTATTAAGTATTACTACTACTAACATGTCTCATTTTAAAATTGGAGAAAATATAGCTATTACAGAAGGTAAAGTAATTTATCAAAATGATCTTATTCAGTTGATATGCTATAAATCCAAAGAGGAAGTGTATGCTATACCAATTTTAATAGTTCCTCCTTGGATTAATAAATATTACATTCTAGATCTTTCTGCCCAAAATTCGTTAATAAAATTTTTGGTAAATTGTAACTTTCAAGTTTTCTTAATTTCCTGGATTAACCCGGATAAAAAGCTTGCTAACAAGAGCTTTGAAGATTATCTCCAAGAAGGAATTTTAGAATCTTATAATTATTTAGCTAAGCTTGGATATGATAAAATCAATGCTATGGGTCATTGCATAGGCGGAACTCTTCTTGCAATAGGAATGGCTTATATTAAACAAGTCAACCATAATTTTATTAGCAGCGCAAGTTTTTTGACTACTTTGCTTGATTTTAGTGATCCCGGCGAACTAGGAATCTTTATAAACGATATGTCAATTTCAGCTATGGAAGTTGAAATGGAAAATAAAGGATATTTTGACGGCAAATATCTCTCTAGCAGTTTCAGCTTGTTAAAAGCAAATGATCTAATATGGTCTTTCTTTATTAATAACTACTTGCTTGGTAAACCACCTTTGGCGTTTGATCTATTATTTTGGAATTCTGATTCAACAAACTTACCTGCAAAAATGCATAGTTTCTATTTAAGAAATATGTATTTAAAAAATTTACTAAAAATTCCTGGCGGTATAGAAATACTAGGTAAAAAAATAGATTTGAAACTTATTTCTGAACCTACTTTTTTCTTAGCAACTGAAGAGGATCATATTGCTCCTTGGCCGTCTGTATATCGAGGACTTGAATTACTAAATGGTGAGAAAACTTTTTGTCTTGCAGGTTCTGGCCACATTGCTGGTGTAATTAATCCTCCTGAAGCTGAAAAATATAGTTATAAAACTGGTCTCAAAGTAGAGTCAGATCATAACCAATGGTCAATAAACTCTAAGGAGTCTAAAGGTTCGTGGTGGATAGAATGGAGAAAGTGGCTATATATTCGTAGCGGTGGGCTAGAAAAATCTATAAATTATGATGGTCTAGATTATATAGAGCTAGCACCTGGTAGCTACGTAAAGTAAGTCTTTACAACGTGGTGCAGTTTTTTTATACTATATCTGTAGTTTAAGTCAGCTACTATAGCAATAAACGTTATTTAGAATAGAGGTTGCGGACCCGGGGGCGGTACCCGGCGTCTCCACCATACTTGTCATCGATCATGGGGACGAAATAGGATCGACGTGCTTGGTAAAGAAATGGCTTTTGCTCAGTATGATTCCGCTGAAATCTTGTTATAAAGATCTAAGGGTTACAAAAAGGAAACGCAAACGATAATCACGGTTCCGTAGCTCTTGCTGCTTAATTTAAGCGCTTAAGACTACGCGGTTTAGGACCCACCGGGCAACAGAAGGGTCCTACTTGACACAATTTTGAAGATAATAGTATGATAAACTATCAAGAATTACTAAATGAATCACTAATAGAGTTTCTCAGAAAAGTATTAATCAAAGTACAACAAGAAGGGTTAAGTGGTGCTCATCATTTCTATATATCTTTCAGTACTAAAGATTCTAACGTCAAGTTATCAGACAAAATGCTCCTTCGTTATCCAAACGAGATAACAATAATTTTACAAAATCAGTTCGAAGTTTTAAGTGTTACTCTACATGGCTTTTCAGTGAAACTTAGTTTTGATGGAGTACCTGAAATTGTAGAAATTCCATTTCGTTGTATCACTAGCTTCAGTGATCCAAGTGTTAATTTCAGTTTACAATTGAAAAATCAGCCTAAATCAATGATGCAATCTGATGTGAAGATTACAAAAGATAAAGCATTAGACACGAAAGATAAAGATACAAAAACAACGGAATCAAAAACAACAAGTAATGTGATAGTTCTTGATTTATTCCGTAAAAGCAAAAAACCTAAATAACTATATTCTATTGGCGCTCTCAAAACCCAGAATCGTAATTTATACTGATGGGGCTTGCAGTGGTAATCCTGGTCCTGGAGGCTGGGGTGCATTGCTCAAATTTAATGACATTAAAAGAGAAATATATGGTTCGGAACCTGAGACAACTAATAATAGAATGGAAGTAACTGCTGCTATTGAAGCTTTAAGAATCTTAAATAAATCCTGCTCGGTTGAGATACATACTGATAGTAAATATTTGCAGCAAGGAATTAGTGAATGGATTTATAAGTGGATCAGGAATGATTGGCGTAAAAGCGACAATAAACTAGTTAAAAATGCTGATCTATGGCAAAAACTTCTTGAGCAAATTGCAAATCATGACATTATATGGAAATGGGTTAAGGGACACTCTAATAACTTAGGAAATGAAGCTGCTGATAGATTGGCGGTAGCCGGAAAAGAAAATGCAATTAAAGCTTTAAAATGTCATTCTTAAATCGATTTTTTATCAACATCTTTAATACTAAAATGGGATGTGACCAATATGGCAATAAGTATTACGAAAGTAATGCCAAAGCGCACATCAAATCTAGAAGAAGATATATATTATATAATGGGATTTGTGAACCATCAAAAGTACCACCTATGTGGCACGCATGGCTCCATTATATGATCGATGAAGTACCTAAAAATGTAATGAATCACGCTTGGCAGCGAGCTTATTTGCCTAATTTAACAGGGACTAAAAATTCATACAGCCCTCAAATTAATAATAGCTTGAGAAATGATAAAGTTTCAGGTTATAATAGTTGGCAACCTAAATAATTATGCAAAATGAAATATAATATACTAGAGACTACTGTTGGCTTTGCAATCATAGCAATTGCAATTCTATTTTTGACATTTGCCTACAGTTCAGGTTATCCAAATCAAATGAAAGAATCATATACGCTCAAAGCCCGTTTTCAAAGTATTGAAGGGGTGAGTGAAGGCACAGATGTAATGATTGCAGGTATTAAAATTGGTACGGTTCAAAAATTGACTTTAGATAAAGATAATTTCACTGCAATATTAAATCTTTCATTAAATAAAGATGTTAAGCTTCCTAAAGATTCTAAATTTATAGTCACCACTAGCGGCATTCTTGGTGGCAAATATATTTCAGTGAATCCTGGTGGAGATGACGATAATTTAGCTCAGAATGATATTACTACTAATAC
>JBPBQH010000122.1:0-4145 GCA_050954685.1 Janthinobacterium lividum
TACAGCTTGCAACAACCACCATGAAAAATATAGCTAGCAGTATTCTACTTCGATAAGGTTTAATATGGTGGCTAAGTAATCTTTTTAATATATAGCCTGCTTTATAATTATTCAAATCTAGACGCAATCCTTCATAATATATTCTCCGAAAATAATTTCGTTATGTAATTATGCAAATTATATTTTTTCTTATATTTCGATGATTAATTAAACTTCAGCACAAATCTCGTAACAGTATTATATATATAATACTGTTAGTCTTGAAAATTGGCATCGAGGAGCTTTTCAATAGAAACCAAACTAATAGTGCCGACAACTTTAAACTGAACTTTAAGTATTCCTAATATGCTTTCCTTTTGTAAAAAGCTGCTTGTAGTGCTGTATCAATTTCTATAAATTCACTTCCCTAAATATTTACATAATTCTTGCTTATAATCGAATTATTATCATTAATCAAAACATAAACCATATTTAAGTAAAATCTTAGGAAAGAGGCATGTAGGTTTTATTTACCCTAACTTGCGCCTCTATTTTAACCTAAATTATTTCGCCTGGTAAATTTAAGCAATATCCACTTGAGCGTACCGTTTTTATAAATTGACCATTATAAGGATCTAATTTTAATGCACTCATTTTACCAGAGTCCCTTATATTCACCTTAAGTGTCTTGCCTTTGGGACCTGCACTCATTATTGTTCTCAATCTATTGACATGTACATCTACAGTTCTAGGCTCAATATCCTTATTTTCGCCCCACACATAATTGATTATATATTCGCGCGAAAAAATGACGCGAGGAAATTGTAAGAAAAGGTGTAATATTTTAAATTCTGTAGGACCTAAATGAACAGCTTGCTGTCCTTTAAAAACTTTATATGTAGCAAGATCTATACTTACATCCTTATATTTGATCAACTTATCTTGGAATATAGGTTGAGACTTTCTAAGTAGCGATTTGACTTTAGTCATTAATTGAAAGGGAGTAAAAGGTTGACAGATAATTTCTACAAATTCATCATCTAGCAAGTTATTTGTTACCCTTTCTTCCTTATAAACTAGAATAATAGGCAAATTAATTAATTTATTCAATTTTCTAAGTTTAATAGCCATTTCGTGGGCAGATATTTCTTTTATCTCAGAGCTTATCACTGCTACATTCGGAGGATTATTGATTGCTATTTTTATTGCACTCTCTTCGCTATTAGCTCTATAAACATCGAACCACGATCTTTCTATTGTATTACCCACCGAATAACTATTGGATCCGTCGGACTCAATTACCAAAATTTTTGGTGGTAGTTTTTCTGACACGATATTACCTTTTATAATTTTGGCGAATTGTAGTTGTACTTACTCATATATCCAAGCAAAAAATATACTTAGTTCCTAGTTTTTGCTATCTTACGTAATTTCTACTGGACATTTTTTCAACAGTTTATAATATTATGCTTGAATTTTAACATTGATATTGTTATAACTGCCTTTATTTTTCAAAATTTGATCATTTGGAGTTCAAAAGTTATGGCATTTTATGAGTCCAATTTTATTATACGTCAAGACATTGCTTATGCGGAGGTAGATAAAATTGCTAACGAATTTCAAAAAATAATAGAAGAATACTCGGGTAGTGTTATTAAAACTGAGTACTGGGGCATAAGAACTCTAAGCTATGAAATTTCAAATAATAAAAAAGGTCATTATTACCTTTTAGGTATAGAAGCCGATTCTGAAGCGATAAAAGAGCTAGAAAGAAAAACCAAGCTTAATGAGAATGTTCTTAGATTTCTTAATATCAGAGTTAATTCGATAGACAAGGAACCTTCTGCGATTTTGAGAGGCAAAAATTCTGAGCATGAAGAGATTGTCGATGTCACGACTAGCAAAGAGAGTATATCCGCAACGCCAACATCTGTGGATATAAAACAACAAACCGGAGGATAAATAAATATATGGCAGAAAATCATCTAGAAGAAAAGATAGAACGTCCTGAAGGAAGAACTATGCCAAGAATGGCTGATAGAACTAATAAAAAAGTATTTTTTCAAAGACCCAGAGGCTGTCCACTTTCAGTTCCTGGTGCGCCTGAAATAAACTACAAGAATCCTGAAATGTTATTAAAATTTCTTTCAGAAGGTGGTCGGCTATTACCTAGTAGAATCACTAACGTTTGTGCGAAAAAACAAAGGGAACTGAAAAAGGCTGTAAAAATAGGTAGAATTTTAGCACTATTGCCCTTCGTATTTCAAGCTAGATAGAGGACATAAATGGAAGTAATCTTAATCAAGCCACTTAAGAAAGTTGGTAAAATAGGCAATTTAGTTAAAGTTAAAAATGGCTATGCTCGCAACTGGCTTATTCCTCAGGGCTTTGCGCTCAGAGCTACGGATAAGAACAAGGCCACTATTGAAAACCAAAAGCAAGAACTAGAGGAAAGCAATAGTAAAGCACAATCTGAAGCTGAAGTAAGGGCTTCTATCGTAGAGGGAAAAGATCTAATTTTTGTTAGACAATCCGCAGCAGATGGTAGATTATTTGGATCAGTTAGTAGTAAAGAAATCGTCAAGGAAATTTTGACTAATTTTCATCAAAATATTCCTTATTCATGTGTTGAACTTGAAGCACCTTTAAAATTTATAGGCACTTTCCCCGTAATTATTAATCTTCATCACGACGTTACTTGTAATATCACCGTAGCAATAGCAAGATCAGAATCAGAAGGCCAAGAAGCTTTGAGAATTTACAAAATAACTCAAGCTCCTGAGATAACTGAAAACGACTAATTTTACAGAGCTTTAGGAAGTAGTAGGTTATAAATCTTAAAGCTCAAACTATGGGTATTATTCACTTCCAATCACTCGTTCTATTAAATTTAAAATATTTTACTTTTTCGGTAAAATGTAGAAGTTAACATTACTAATCTCCCTATTTACGATAATCTTAGGTGCTGCTGGCTGCTCTTTTTATCCTATCATTAATGGCTACTCCAATTCCATATTCTGGTATTTTAGCAATCGCAATTGTATTGTTTCTTATACTTGCGTAATCATCTAATTCTCTAAGCATCTTATAGAGATTAGCAGCAGCTTCAATTAAGTTTCCACATCTGCTTAGATTTAAGGAATAGTTACTTAACAATTCACTATCTCCTAAATTCAGACCTATTTCGTTCTCACTAAGAAAACCTGCATTCAATCTTACTTTTACGTAAGGCGAATAATGCTTGTTTAGCATACCAGGAGATTTAATTATATCAAGATTCTCATCATGAACTCCGACATGCTCTCCTAAAACTTTCTCTATAGCTTCAGCAGTAATAAATCCATGTCTCAATATAGTGATCATAGGAGTAGTCAGATCTACAATAGTGGACTCTAAGCCATACTTACAACTATTAGCAGCAACTATAAATACGTCATTTTTAGCAAAATGTCTTAAAACATGTGCCGATGAGGTGGAGCTAATATAACCCGAAGGATTAGCGCTAGGAGCCGCAATAGGACGCCCAGACCTTCTGATCAATTCAAGAGCAATGTTATGAGAGGGCATTCTAATCGCTACTGTATTGTTTTCTCCAAGCACTGAGGGAGCAATATTTGAATTTTCTTTTAGAGGTACTACTATAGTTAGGGGCCCTGGCCAAAAAGCCTCAATCAGTTTTTCCCCTTTGTCGGTATCAAGCACTGCAAATTTCTCTGCAGATGCTTTATTATCTACATGTACTATCAAAGGGTTGACAGAAGGTCTATTTTTAAGGGTAAATATTTTCGTGCAAGCAGTATTATTTGTGGCATCTGCCCCAAGGCCAAATACAGTCTCGGTAGGAAAAGCCACTAAGTTACCATCTAGAATGGTTTGAGCGGCGATATCTAAATCTTTGTTCATAACAGATCGAACCTACAGACTTCCTCAAATAACTTTTTAATTCTGCTGAGCAAAGCTAGGCGATTATTTGCGATGCGCTGATTATTATCCTTAACCATTACACGATTAAAGAATTCTTCTATGGGAGCTAATAGTCTCAATAATTCATTCAATGAGGTGAGGAAATCTTTGCTTTGATTTTTTATACTTTCCTTTGCTTTTTCCCAAACTTTGTATAGCTCTCGCTCACAAGGAATCAAAAGATATCCTATATCTACTTTTTC
>JBPBQH010000171.1:0-4130 GCA_050954685.1 Janthinobacterium lividum
TGAAGGAGGCTCATGGAAGCGGCTCATTTTCATCTTACGAAAAACATGCTCTCTTTGCATCTTTCTCTTTAGATTTTTAATTGCTTGCTCGCCATTACCGAGATGAACTGTTACCAATATCACTTAAATTACCCCCTTATCAATTTCAAACGTTTGAATAAAAAAATATTATATATATACTTAAAATAGTTGTCAAGTCTGGGACTCATTATTGAGAACCTCACTATGCCTTATTCACCTAGAATATTAATGTATAAATCAGTATTTACCCGAAATTGAAACTATGTACGTAGAAATTGAACAAAAATATCAAAGACAGCGAATAGAGATAATAAAATCTATTGTAGAGTGTCTACCTTATTTTGAATGGGACAGACAGCTCATTCGCGAAGCAGAAGCTAATTGTGGTTTTAATGAAGGATATTGCTGGATATTATTTGGTAATAAGCTTGAAAATGTCATAAGCTTCTATGAAGAGTGGCAAGACGAGCTGATGAGTAATCTTTTGAGCTCGCGAGAACCTAGTATTAAAGTGCGTGAGAAGATCTCGGATGCTCTTAAAATTAGAATAAAATATTGCAGCTCTAAGAAAAATATAAGCAAAAATCGGATTTTCTTTCTTAAACCAAAAAACTATGCCCTCGGAACTAAGCTAGCTTGGCAAACATGTGATAAAATTTGGCACTATGCAGGTGATAATTCGATAGATTTTAATTATTATTCAAAGAGAAGTCTACTTTTTGGCGTTTATTTAAGTAGTCTTAATTACTATATAAATGATCAATCTGATGATTGCCAAAAAACTGATCAATTTATTGACCAAGCTCTTGCAAAAATTATAAATCTAGCTAGTTTAAAGAGCAAAATACCCACACTCGAGAATATACCAATAATAAGACTTTTTCTTTAAAATAGCTAAAAACATTTAATCTATGAAAAAAATAAATATATATCCTGAAATAGAGGCAGCTGCCGATTTTCCAGCCCTCGAGAAAAAAATACTAACATATTGGCAAGACCATAATAGTTTTGAGCGCTCAGTTGAGCAAAATTCTGCTGATATAGATGCTAGCGCAGCAACAAGAAATGAAAGAAAAGAATTTGTTTTCTACGATGGTCCTCCTTTTGCTAACGGTTTGCCTCATTACGGCCATTTACTAACTGGCTTTATTAAAGATGTTTATGCACGCTATCAAACTATGAAGGGCAAAAGAGTAGAACGCAAGTTTGGCTGGGACTGTCATGGTTTACCTGCAGAAATGGGGGCTGAAAAAGAATTGGGATTCTCTGGTAGGCTGGCAATTACGGAATTTGGTATAGATAAATTCAATGCTCACTGTCAGTCATCAGTGATGAAATACGCCAGTAAATGGGAAGAATATGTCAATAGGCAAGCAAGATGGGTTGATTTTAATAATTCATATAAAACTATGGATATTAATTTCATGGAATCAGTTATATGGGCCTTTAAAGAATTATATAAAAAAGGCCTGGTATACGAATCTATGCGGGTTATGCCTTATTCTTGGGCTTGCGAGACGCCGCTATCAAATTTTGAAACTAGACTTGATAATTCGTATAGAGAGCGTGCAGATAAAGCTGTAACTTGTAGTTTTGTCTTAGAGGCAGTTCCACCAAAAGCACCAGCAGGTTTTAGAGAATATAGGATTCTCGCCTGGACTACAACCCCATGGACTCTACCTTCTAATCTTGGATTAGCTGTTGGAGCTGATATAGAATATGTTTTTGTTCCAACAAGCGACTGCTGCTATATTCTAGCGAAATGGGCTTTGCCTAAATATGCAAAAGAATTGCAAATTATAGCAGAAAATCAATATGATAGCTGCCAAGGTTATGAGCTTGAAGGAATTAGTTATCAGCCGCTATTTAGCTATTTTGCCTCGCATCCAAATAGTTTTAAAATTTTAGTTGGAGATTTTGTATTGGAAGGCGAGGGCACGGGTATCGTTCACCTTGCTCCTGGTTTCGGTGAAGATGACCAAATTCTCTGCGCAAAATCCGGGATCGATCTTGTCTGTCCTGTCGATAATTCAGGAAAATTTACTAGTCAAATTTCAGATTTTGTAGGCCAAAATATATTTGATGCTAATGACAAAATTATTATCAAACTAAAAGAGAATGGAGCTTGGCTTAAAACAGAGCAATATCTGCATAATTATCCTCATTGTTGGCGAACTGATACTCCTTTGATATATAAAGCTGTACCTTCATGGTACGTCAAAGTGACTCAATTTAAAGATAGGATGGTGGAATTAAATCAGGAAATCAACTGGATACCTGGTAATGTTAAGGATGGATTATTTGGCAAGTGGCTAGAAAATGCTCGTGATTGGTCTATCAGTAGAAATCGCTTTTGGGGTACACCTATACCAATTTGGCGCTCAAATGATCCACAATATCCAAGAATTGATGTTTACGGGTCGCTAGCAGAATTGCAGAATGATTTTGGTGTTAAGATCACAGATCTTCACAGACCTTATATAGATAAATTAACTCGACCTAACCCCGATGATCCGACCAAAAAGTCAATGATGGTGAGAGTAGAAGACGTTTTTGACTGCTGGTTTGAAAGTGGCTCGATGCCTTACGGTCAAGCACATTATCCTTTTGAAAATAAGACATGGTTTGAACAGCATTTTCCCGCTGATTTTATAGTGGAATATTCTGCTCAAACTAGAGGATGGTTCTATACTTTGATGGTATTATCTACAGCTCTATTTGACAGACCTCCTTTTCAAAATTGTATTTGTCATGGAGTAATCCTAGATTCTAGTGGCCAAAAATTGTCCAAGAGGCTAAATAATTATGCTGACCCTCTCGAACTTTTCGATAAATACGGCTCAGATGCTTTAAGAGTCACTATTCTATCTTCTAACGTAGTTAAAGGTCAGGAACTGCTAATAGATAAAGAAGGCAAAATAATATATGAACATTTACGCTTGTTTATCAAGCCAATTTGGAGTGCTTATCACTTCTTTACTCTTTATGCTAACGCCGACCAAATTAAAGCGAGTTTATTGACCAAGAATATCGAATATCTTGGCGCTCTTGACCGTTATATTTTAGCTAAGCTTAAAAGTGCTATTACAGCAATTGACAAGTCCCTTGAAGTTTTTGATACGCAATGTGCATATGAAAATATTGCTGGTTTTTTTGAAGTACTGAATAATTGGTATATTAGGAGAAGCAGAAACCGTTTTTGGCGAGCTGAAATGGATAGCGATAAGGTTGATGCATATAATACATTATATACTTGCTTAAAGATTATCTCAAGAGCCATGAGCCCGCTGTTGCCACTCCTTAGTGAAGCTATATATCTTGGTATTACTGGAGCCGAGCAAGACGGAGGAAGCGTGCATCTAACGCCCTTCCCAGTTTTAGATATTGAAATTGATAATGACTTAACTGAAAAAATGGACTTAGTTCTAGATATTTGTAATTGTGCTTTATTTGTTCGTAATAGTGAGAATATAAGAACACGCCAACCACTAGGTGAAGTAATTATTATAGTTAAAAAAGCTAGAGACATAAAATCTTTTACTGAAATAATAAAAGATGAAATTAACGTAAAGTCAATAATATACAAAGAAGACTTAGAGAGCTTCGCTGATACTAAACTAACTATTAATTTTCCAGTCTTAGGTAAAAGGTTACCACACAAAATTAAAGAAATTATTATTGCCTCAAAGGCTCAAAATTGGCAAAAGCATGGTAAGCAAGTAGCTATTGCTGGTGAAATTCTTGAACCTAAAGAGTTTTCGTTAGTTTTACAGCCTAAGAACGCTAAAGGTGCTAAATCGCTGGCCAATAATGAAGGTTTAGTTATACTTAATCTAGATATTACAGAAAAACTACATAGCGAAGGTATAGCTAGAGATCTGATCAGGTTTATTCAGCAAGCAAGAAAGAACGCTGACTTAAAAGTATCAGACAAAATCTTGCTAGAAGTAGTAGCTGATGAAAAGATAACAGAAATATCAAATGTTTATGAGCAACTGATAACCGAGCAAACATTATCAGAATTTGGTAAAATTAATCAATCAAATATGAATGATATGTATAGAGAAGAAGTCGAAATAATGAACCAAAAACTAATTATTGCAATAAAG
>JBPBQH010000024.1:0-4106 GCA_050954685.1 Janthinobacterium lividum
GTAATAAATGAAGGTCGTAGCGATCACCACACTGAACCTGTGAGAATGGGGCTAAGAATCGGTATGGGACTATTTATTATATCTGAAATGATGTTTTTCTTTGCTTTCTTTTTTGCCTATTTTAGATCTAGTATTTTTCCCGTAGGCATTTTAGACGGTGTTTGGGTAGTAAAAGATGGAGTCTGGCCGCCCCCAGAAATTCAAACCTTCGATCCTTGGGATATTCCATTTATCAATACTCTAGTACTGTTACTATCTGGTACTACTGTTACGTGGGCGCACTATGCTATGGAAGAAAATAATCAAAAGGATTGCATCACAGCGCTAGGAATTACAGTCCTGCTTGGAATATTTTTCTCATTAATGCAAGCATATGAATATCATCATGCTAGCTTCAAGCTGAGAGATGGTATATATGCTGCTAACTTTTATCTAGCAACAGGATTTCATGGTATACACGTAATTATCGGCACAATATTTCTAGGGGTTTGCTATTTACGAGCTAAGAGGGGCGATTTTGCCGAAAATAGAGGACATTTAGGTTTTGAATTTGCTGCCTGGTACTGGCATTTTGTCGATGTAGTATGGCTTTTTCTTTTTACTTTTGTTTATGTTTGGGGAAGATAAACCAAAATCTGACTGTCAAAATTTGCGTAAGACTAATGAATAGCTTAAGAGATCAAAAAGCTAAGAGTATATAAAAATAATGATAATCAAATTATTATCTAATACTACTATTAACAGAATTGCTGCAGGGGAAGTGATAGAGCGCCCCGCTTCAGTAGTCAAGGAGTTAACTGAGAACGCTATTGACGCTGGTAGCACTAAAGTTGACATAACCTTAGAGAAATCAGGAAAAAACCTTATCACGATTTCTGATAATGGTCGCGGCATGTCCTCTGCTGATTTGCAAATTGCCGTCTTACGCCATACTACCTCAAAGCTAGACGAAGATGATCTACTCAATATAACCACTTTTGGTTTCCGTGGCGAGGCTTTACCTTCAATTGGCGCTATCAGCAAAATGACTATTACCTCACGTCAAAGAGGTCATGATAAAGCATACTTTATTCAGATAATTGGTGGAGAAATTAAAGGAGTAGCTCAAACTATTCATAATGAAGGAACGAAAATCGAAATTAGAGATCTATTTTTTGCAACTCCTGCACGTTTGAAATTCCTAAGAGCAGATAAGACTGAGCTCGCAGCATGCATAGACGTAGTCAAAAAAATAGCTCTTGCTCATCCTAAAGTTGCTTTTAGTATAACTCATGAGAATAAGTCTATATTCAAAGTAAGGGAGCATATAGGTGAGTTCCAAGATATTATCAGCAACAGGGTTGCCGAAATAGTCGGTCAATCTTTTTTCGAAAATTCAGCACTGATAGATCTTAAGGACACAGATATTTCTATCTTGGGCTATGCTTCGATTCCCACAATGAATAAAGCTTCCGCTGAAGACCAATTTCTTTTTATCAATAATAGACCAGTTAAAGATAAATTACTCAGCGTAGCCCTCAGAATAGCATATCAAGATTATTTAGCTCGCGATCGTCATCCATATATAGTCATTTTTCTAAATATTAATCCTCAATTAGTTGATGTTAATGTTCACCCTGCTAAAAGTGAGGTGCGTTTCCACGAGCCCAATCTGGTAAGAAATCTTATTATCAATTCCATCAAGGATGCATTATCGAGTAAAAGCCAAGAAGTTTCTTCGACTCTTGGAAAGACAGCTCTTGGATTCTTCACTCCTGAGAGGCAATCATCTATTCAGTCTTTTGGTCAAGCCAATATGGTTCCTGAAAATAACTACTCTAATCATGCGCCTCGGAATTCTGAATCTAGTTTCAATTACCAGTCAACTACACCTAGCAAGCGAAATTACTCTTTCTTACAGCCAAATCTAAAAAGAGTTAATCCTTACTCTCTGTCACCAGCTCTTGAAGATACTTCTTCTATTTTTACTGGAGGCAAAAGTTTGGCAATTACTGATGATCTAAGACTTAATCAGAATATTTCTCAACCTCAGCAAGATATAGGTGAGAGCTTCTCCAGATTTCCTTTAGGAATAGCTAAAGCTCAATTATACAAAACTTACGTCATCTCACAAACGAAGGATAGTATAATTATTGTAGACCAGCACGCAGCACACGAACGCTTAAGTTATGAAAAAATCAAAGGATATATCAATAAAAATGGGTTAATTAAACAAAAACTATTAATTCCAGAAGTTGTTCAATTATCGACTCCTGAAAAAGTTCACTTATTATGTGATAAAAAAGAAGAATTATATAAGCTTGGATTAGTCATTGAGGAATCTGATAATAATTCTATTACTGTTCTTGAAATTCCAAGCCTTGTAGGCGATATTAATATTAAAGAGCTTATCATAGATTTAGCGGATTATATCAGTGATCTAGGTGAAAATGTTAGACTTACTGAAATGATAGAGCATGTTACAGAAACTTATGCTTGTCACTATTCTGTCAGAGCTGGTAGAGCTTTATCGCTCGAAGAAATGAATGAATTGCTACGTCAAATGGAAAAAACACCATTTTCAGGTCAATGCAATCATGGTCGACCTACATATATCGAACTTAAATTGAGCGATATTGAAAAATTATTTGGGCGCCAGTAATATTTTCTTTCTACTAATTTACCAAACTAAGCCGTAAAGTCCCTAGATTTATCTATGGGAGTGTAATGCGTTAATTGTTGATATCACAAAGACCAGCTGAATTTTAAAGCTTTTCCTCTCTAAATGTATTAGGATATTGTTATGAGCAAATTATTGATTTATCTGCGCTACAATATATTTTGTCATTCGAGGCTTGACCGTGGCTTCGTAATGTGTAAAAACTTAAACGCATAAGAGCTGATATAAATAAAAATGACTTTGTACAATAATATTTTTGAAGATCATATAGAACAAATTAGACAAGAAGGAAGATATAGAGATTTCCTTTGTATCAAAAGATTAGCTAATGAATTTCCTCAAGCAATCGAACCCTCAAGCGGTAGAAAAATAGTCATGTGGTGTATTAATGATTATTTAGGGATGAGCCGCCACCCTGACGTGATTGCAGCATCGCAAGAAGCTTTGACAGAACACGGTGTAGGCTCAGGTGGTACTAGAAATATTGGCGGCAATAATAGCTATGTTGTAGAACTAGAGCGTGAACTGGCTCAGCTACACAATAAAGAATCCGCCCTCGTTTTTACTTCTGGATATGTGGCTAATGACACTACTTTAAGTTCTCTCTCCAAAATAATGCCTGGGTTGGTCTTCTTCTCTGATCAGTTAAATCATGCTTCTATTATTGCTGGAATTTGTAACTCAAAAGCTGAGAAACAAGTCTATGATCATTTAAATGTTTTTCATCTTGAAGAACTATTAAAGAAAACTGACATAGATAGACCAAAAATTATTGTGTTTGAATCTGCTTATTCGATGGATGGTCTTTTTTCTCCAATCGATGAAATTTGTAAGCTGGCTAAAAAATACAATGCTCTAACGTTTATTGATGAAGTGCACACCGTCGGATTGTACGGCAAGCAAGGGGCAGGAGTTGCAGATATGCTAGGCCTCGCTGATAAAATAGATATTATTCAAGGCACACTTGCTAAAGCTTATGGAACTATTGGTGGATATATAACAGGTTCTAATAAGATCGTCGATGCTGTAAGACTCACTGCTCCTGGCTTTATATTCACGACTTCCCTACCTCCTATAATTTCTGCTGCTGCTAGAGCGAGTGTCCTGCATCTAAAGAAATCAGCAGTCGAGAGAGAAATGCATCAAAATGTAGTAGCCAAGGTGAAGAAATCTTTTAAAGAAGCTAACATAAATTACTTTGACAATCAAAGCCATATAATTCCTATAATAATTGGTGATCCGCTTAAGGTTAAAGAAGCATCAGAGATGTTACTAAACAGGTTTGATATTTATGTTCAACATATTAACTTTCCAACAGTGTCCAAGGGAACTGAAAGATTGAGAATCATTCCTACACCAAATCATACTGACTCGATGATTAGAGAATTAACTCAGGCTTTAATCGCAGTTTTCCAGAGTCTAAATATAAAATATCAGAGAAAAGAAG
>JBPBQH010000123.1:0-4084 GCA_050954685.1 Janthinobacterium lividum
AGTTGATGTCTTTGTCCAGCAGTCAGATGCAAGGCAGTAGGATTACCAAGCGCATCACACATCGCCTGAATTTTTGTGCTCAGTCCGCCCTTACTTCGCCCGATCGCTTCATCGCACTCCAAATCTTTTTTTTAGCTCCAGCACTATGCTGATCAGCTCTGACAATTGTTGAGTCAATCATCCCATACTCATTATCAGCGTCACAAGCTAAAGCTTCACATAACCTTCGCCATACCAGTGATTTACCCCACCTACTATAGCCTAAATGAATTACCCTATAATCGCCAAAGCGCTCAGGTAAATCTTGCCATGCTATTCCTGCTCTGTATCTATATATACTGTACTGCTTCTACAAAAAGCCGATTATCCTTCGCAGTAAAACCCCTACGTGGCCTACTGTACCAGCCAATAAGTTCTTTATCCTATTCCATTGATCATCTCTTAATGCATAGCGCTGCATATGACAAACTTTTTGATTTAAAACTATTATAGCCTCATTTTTAAATCTTTCCTAATTGATGACACGCCCTAGAAGAATGATATGCTGTTATAAAAATAGTAATTACAAAGTAAGATAATTTCCCAATTACCTGGCTTAGTGAACTTGAAGTTGGGATAGCCATTTAACTATGAAAAAATTTTTACCGTAGCACTAATAAAAGATAAATAAAGCAATATAAATATTAAAATAAATGTAGTAACCTAGTGATATTACTGAGAGCTATATTAGAACTAAAACCTAGCTATTAGGGAATAATAAGTTTACTGTCTATATAGGTCCCGGTTCCGGTTCTCTGCGCACTTTATCATTACTAGGAATTGTAGTAGTAGGTTTGTCTCTATTAGAAAGACTGGTAAGATTTTTTTTTATCGCTTCCTTAATTCCATTCATGACTCTTATCGACTCTTTTCCTTGCTCACTAATGTTTCCTTCAATAGCTTTGCTGAGTTTAGTAAGCCCTAAGCTCTTAGTTATATTACTTGCAAGATCAAGTAGCCTATCTCTAGGGGTTAGATAAGGCTTCACTTTCTCTAAATCTTTATCTAATCTAGAGTTGCCTCTACTATCTTTTTTGATATACTCAGAAACTGCTTTTTCAATTTCTAGAGTAGTACTTTTTGCTATAATATGTAAAACTTTTTGTGAAAATTCTTCTAAACCTTGCCGATTGTCCGCTGATGAAGCTGCCTCATCTATTATACCAACGATTTCCTGCTTCTTAGCAGCTATAGCTTCATCGTGTTTAGCTAACTTATCCTTTAGCTCATTTAATAACTTCAAGTGCTTGTTTGTTAAATCCGAGTCATTTGGGAATTGAGATTTCTGATCTTCAAGAGAAGCTTTTGCTAGCTTATATTCATCGCTTTTCACATATTTTTTGACTTCCTCTGGAAATTTTTCTATTAATAAATCCATTTTCTGATCACTATCTTTTTCGGTAACAGCAATAGCAGCAATGTTAATTAAAATCTTGTTGAAAATTTCTTGACGCTTCTCTGCAGTAGTAAGTTGAGCTTAGCTCTCAGCTCTCTCAAGAAGTTTTGCGAATATATTATAATCTTCAAACATTGCTGCCTGAGTTATTGAACCTGAATCTATCTCAAGCTCTTCGCGTCTTAATACTATATCGATAAGATCTTTTCTGACTGTATCGTATAATGTTATTGTCGCAAGATTCGCGCCTCTCCCAGCTAAAACATTGATATTTATGTCTCTATCTTCAACAAGTTCTGTGAGCAATTTTTTATCTAGGTAGTAGGCGCTTAAACATACAAGACTTATCTTGTCTTTCTGAGCAGTATCGGATTTCTTATCTATATAGTCTAGTATCTTATGAGCGTTCTCGTATTTTTTTATAAGATCTATATTTTCCACGTTTTTTGTGTAATCTATTATCCTGCCTGAATCAAAGCTTATCTTGCCCTCACTATCCAGGCTAAAGGGGACTCTTTGACCATCAATATTGGCTGCTTTAGAAGAGATTGATTTTCCTATTTTCGCTCCTTTGTTTTCTAGAAACTTAAAAATCTTAATATCTGCTCCATATTTAAGGCATTGCATGAGCGGTGTGTCGCACCTATCGTGATATTTAGGATTGCGATAGTTTATATTGAAATTTTGTGGTACATTTCCAAACAAAGTCTTTATACCTCGCAGGTCATCATTTTGAATTAGTTGTTCCAGTTGTTCTCTAAAAGCTTTGTCATCCATAAGTTATATCCATTTTTAAATGCTATATCTAAAAATATAATTGAAGAATTAAATTAATAATCGCAAAACCGGCAAAACCGCCATTTAATCCATCAGTTCTTCAGTTGTAGTGATATAAAAATTCAATTTTTGAGAGGCAAATCACATATATTAGATGCTTTATGACCCAAATACTTTAGGTTAGAAGTATAATTAGCATTAAAAACTCTTAATTGAATATTTTAACTTTAATATGTGTTAGCATTTATTTGAATAATTTTCATTATAAGAAGTACAGAAATATGTCCAAACGGCAAGCAGATATTATAGACCGACTAGCTTTAGTTGAAACTGATGTTAAGCTAGAGAAATATGCACCAAAGCAGGAGGATGTTTTAGAATACGCTGAGGCAAAAAGAAACAATCAAGCAATAGCTGACTCCTCGCTTAACGACTATTTAAAGCAAAAATATTTTCCAGCTGAAAAAAATATAGTTATAGTAGCTGATTTATCAGGTATGAAGTTTGATAACGGCGGAAAAACTGCAGTTGATAGTTATATTGATTTAAGAGATGTAGATTTTAGCGGCAGCATAATGAAGGATACTGAATTTATTGGCTGTGATATGACGAACGCAATATTCTGCGATACCGATTTGGGCAATGCTAGTTTTAACAATACTAAGTTAAGAAATGTTGATTTCCGCGGCGCAGATCTAGCTGACTGTAAATTTGATGAAGGCTATTCCAATGTAAGAGGAGATCAGCGTAAAATTTTTACAGATGGAATAAAATATAGCATGACTTCTTATCTTGGTCGTTACTATGCGGATATAAAAGCCGATGCTGTACGGATGCGCGAGAAACGGGAAGCAATTGAGTCAAAGCAGGAGGAGCTCAATCAACAATACGCCAAACTATCCTACGTTCAAGCAGGTTGGGCAAGCACTGGTCTTAGTAGTGGTGATAAAGAGTATGATAAGATAGCACTTGAACTTAGTGAAATGAGAAGAGGCAAATTTCCAGAAAAAGAATATATAATGAATAAAAGTTTTCAAAATATATTTGGCAGCACCTCACAAGAGTTTGATCCCCTATATATTAGAGGATCGGACCAAGCACAGAGAAGTGAGAAGAAAAAATATGTTCCGCTCACTAGAAATGATGTCGAAGAATATCTCAAACTTGTGAAGTCGGAACCTGAATTATCTTTGAATGATTTTGCCAAGAAGAAATTTATTAAGGAAGCGACGGCAGGAGAAGAGAGCATAAGCTCCATTACTAAATTTATAGCTGATTTCTCAGGACAAGTCGATCCCATAACTCAAAAGTGGGTAAGGCCTGATCTTACCAATCTAGAATTTGAGGGCACAGACTTAAAGGAAGTCAATTTCTCAGGAGCAGACCTATCAAATTGTAAGTTTATCAAGGCTGATATTAGTCGCTCGACTTTTGAAAGTGCTTTAGTAACAAAGAGTGCATTTAGCGGTACTATAGCTAAGGACGTAAATTTCTTTAATGCAGACTTACAAAATGCTGAGATATCAGAGAGCAATTTCCAACGTGCATTTATGCCAAAATCTAACGCTGAGAGTGCACAAATCTCTAAAACAGATTTTGATTATTCTAATATAAGAGGCGGAAAATGGGATCAAGTATCTCTTGAAGGCAGCACTTTTAATTTCGCTAATCTAGAAGGCATATCATTAATTAATGCAGATATAAGAAAAGTAAAGATGCAGCACGCAATTTTAGCTGATGTAATGATGAGCGGAGCACAAATTATTGAGAGCGAATTTACAGGTTCCTTGATGGAAGGGGTCACTGCAATTAAAACTAAGTGGGAAAACTCGAGTTTAGAAGGCATAATTGCTAAAAATATTGATCTTACTG
>JBPBQH010000061.1:0-4080 GCA_050954685.1 Janthinobacterium lividum
ATATTAAAAGCTCTCACATTGCTTAGATAGCAACATCGTAGCATACGCAAGTATTATTTGTATTAAGTTTTCTTTAATTATAATATAATCATGCACAAAAATATTTGCGTGCTAAAATAATGAAACTCTCAAATTTTGATTTTTTTCTGCCTAGTGATTTGATTGCACAGCAGCCTAGCGCATTACGTGACCATTCAGATCTACTAATAGTGAATCAGACAGAAAGTGCGATTAAGACTAAATTTCATAATATTATTGACTATTTAGAGAAGGGCGATGTTTTAGTTTTTAATAGTAGCAAAGTCATAAAGTCTAAAATTATATTAAAAAAATCAGATAAAAAAATTGAACTTTTTCTAAATAAAGAAGTCACTAATAATAGTTGGCGAGGATTTGCTAAACCAGCCAAGAAGTTAAAAGAAGGAGATATTTTTGTTATAGGTTCTAATAAAATAACTATTACAAAAAAACTATATATGGGCGAAATCGAGGTCGAATTTCAGCTTGGTCAATTATCTTTTTTTGAGTTTTTAGATCAGTATGGTCAAATGCCCCTGCCTCCTTATATCAAATCAAAAATAGAAGAAGATACCAATATAGAAAGATATCAAACTGTATATAATAATAATCTAGGGTCAGTTGCAGCGCCGACCGCAGGGTTACATTTTACAACTGAACTAATAGATAAAATCAAAAAAAAAGGCGCGCAAGTCGTGTTTCTCAATTTACATGTTGGAGCTGGCACTTTCTTGCCTATAAAAGTCGAAAATATAGAACAACACGTAATGCATAGCGAGTATTGCAATATTCCGATCAAAACAGCAGATATAATTAATGAAGCTAAACTAGAGGGTAGGCGCGTTATTGCAGTTGGTACTACTAGCCTTAGAGCTCTAGAGAGCGCTGCCTATAGCGGCAGGATAAAAGCAAAAGAATTCGAAACTAATATATTTATAAAACCAGGTTTTGAGTTTCAAATAGTTGATCTCCTAATTACTAATTTTCATCTACCAAAAAGCACTTTACTCGTACTTGCTTGCGCATTCGCTGGTTATGACTCTATAATTAGTACTTACCAGTATGCTATAGGTCAAAAAATGCGCTTTTTTAGCTATGGTGATGCTATGCTGTTATCAAAATCAAAAAATAATTTATAATATGAAGATCAGTAAAAGAACAGCTAAGCAAGCAATTCGTCAAGCTGGGAAACTCGGTGGACTTAATTTAAACATCATAGGAATGATTATTCTCGGTTTTGGCTTAGGCGTCGGGTTTGAAGAAATGAATGGTATTGGTACTTGGCATAGCTATCATGCTCCAACTGATAAACTAAACGTTTGCTTTACTCCTCCTTCAGGATGTGGAAATTTAATAGCAATTGAAATATCTAAAGCAGCCAAAAGCATCTACGTACAGGCTTATGGCATGACTTCCAAGCCAATAGTTAGGGAGCTCATCAAAGCTAAAATGAGAGGTCTTCGAATCGGAGTCCTACTAGATTCAAGCAATATCGATGACAGTTCGTCCAAAATGCAAGAATTGATAGATGCAGGTATTGAAGTAAGAATTGATAAGGTACCAGGTATTGCTCACAATAAAGTAATAATAATAGATAAGAAAAAGGTAATTACTGGCTCATTTAATTTCACCAATGCTGCAGATAATATAAATGTAGAAAATGTAATCCTAATCGAGAATGCTAGCGTTGCTGGCGTTTATCTGCAAAATTGGCTGAGTAGAAAAGCTAAAATAACTTCGCGTTGAGCTTGGCTCACAATTAAATGATACTCTCAAAAATTGAAAAATTTGTAAATAAGACATATGCAGGCTAAGGGGTTATAATGCTAAGTCTAATCAGCACCTACTACGAGAATTTTGTTACATACTTACTACAAAAGAAGAATTATAGCCAGACGAAGTGAAACCTGATGCATTATATATTTTTGATACAAGCCAACGTTTTTTGGTTTATATTTCCCAGTAGTTAGAGAATAAATTGAAGTGCCGGAATTAGACATTGTATACAACAAAATTAATATTCTTCATAGGATTAGCAGTGACTGAGAAAGAAGCAAATATTGACTTACTTTAGTTGCACGAAACGATAACTAAGGTCTTAGGTAATGAAACTCAATTTATAAGTCTATTCAATTTGTGTGCTTCAAAGCATCATAAGTTATTGATTGAGAACGAAGATAAAATTGCAGATCAAATCTCTAATTGAAATATTCCATGTAATCATACTTACCAACAATTATTATGGTATAGATGAAAGAATTCTCTAGTGATGTTGACTTAAATATTTTGTCTATCAAGATTGATTACTTTTTAAGTACAGCATGTTAAACCAAGAATCTAAAATCTTAGAAATCTCCCGTGACGTCTCATAATATATATTAAATTCTCAATTCTTATCTTATATCACTTATAGTATAAATGAGATATTACTTCTTAGGTTGATAGATTAAGGCACCCTAGCTAACGCTTTAAAAAACTGCTAGCCTTACCTTATATCTAGTTGAGCGAGGCTAAAACTTTGAGGTTGACAATTAATTATACTCATAAAGAATGGATATCTTGTTCAACACGATATGCCTACTCAGTACATTAGTATAATGGCTGCTGACCTGGATTTGGGGGGTCAATCTATTAAGTTGGAAACCTAATATTATGGAAAATTTTATTTAACAAACCTACTTTAATAATTATCACTCAAAATGGATAAGCTAAGATGACTCGAACTTACGTTATCGTCCAAGATATCAGAACTTTGTTCATCACATAGACGCAGCTGATCTAGTGATACAGACTTCTGCTGCTAATACAATATCTGACACATTGGTTCCCTTTGTCACTAGAGCTAGGGATAAATATCTCCATTACATATTGCTGATTCTATTATGTTAGCTATAGTTACAAGTTTATTAAATGTTAATATTTGAGAATTATCAAAAAGTTTAATTGTTTAATATCTATATTTAAATTTTTCACTTCAGAAAAGCGCCAGCCTAATCAGCACAATTTGAACCAAATTGCAAGCTAAATAATGCAACTCATTTTAGACTGATAAGCCAATAGCAAAATTTTCATAGCAAAGTATTATAGCAAAATGTTAGGATCTGGGAGTAAGCTTACGCCCAAAATAAATCCTTATGGTTCATATTTATCAAACTAATATAACCTTTACATAGAACCTGGAAATTTCTCAATAATATTGGACTTATAATTAGTTGCTGATTTCTTAAACCCAATCTGGCTTAATTTATTATCTAGACTATAAAGAAAGAACTTAGTATAGAGATAATATGAAAATATTACCTAAATCAAATGCAACAGTTCTCTTTTGATCTTATTAAACAACAAGGCAAAGCTAGGCTCGGAGTAGTCCACACGGCGCATGGGCAAATACGTACCCCCGCTTTCATGCCAGTGGGTACGCGCGGAACAGTAAAAGCTATGCTTCCTGAATCAGTAGCTGAGCTCGGCAGTGATGTTTTGCTTGGTAATACTTATCATTTAATGCTAAAGCCAGGAGCAAAAAGGATAGCCAAGCTTGGTGGGCTGCATAAGTTTATGAATTGGCAAAAACCTATACTTACTGATTCTGGAGGTTTTCAGGTGATGTCTCTATCAAATCTCAGGAAAATCTCAGAAGAAGGCGTAGTTTTTAATTCTCATATTGACGGCAGCAAGCACTTATTAAGTCCTGAAACATCAACCGAGATACAGTATCTGCTTGGCAGTACTATCACCATGGCGTTTGACGAATGTACTCCCTATCCAGCCACAGAAGAACAAGCACGAAAGTCGATGGAACTCACATCACGCTGGGCTGAGCGTTCAAGAACCTCATTCACCCAAAGGCCAGGCTATGGGCAACTTGGTATTGTCCAGGGTGGGGTTTATGCACATCTTAGAGAACAATCAGCTGCGGATATAACAATGCTTGATTTTGAAGGTTACGCTATAGGAGGTTTGGCTGTTGGTGAGGGACAAGAACTAATGCTTGAAGTCCTACAATATACACCCGATTTCTTGCCAATAAATAAGCCACGCTACCTTATGGGGGTTGGCAAGCCT
>JBPBQH010000062.1:0-4060 GCA_050954685.1 Janthinobacterium lividum
ACAACCTGCAATATTAGCCGGATTTATCGGCCTGTTAGTAACAATATATGACTCAGCCATATACGGAAATTGTGAGTTCGCACGCCATGATTATATAATATCAGGTCAAAATTATAGCACATTTGAGCTACGTATTCCAGATGCAGATCCTGAACTATGTACAGGAAGTGCTGGATTTAAAATAATTAATTATTACGGGCAAACAGGATGGGATTCACTAAATCTTATTTTATTTGAAGTTTCATACTTAACCGACGTATTAAATCTATTAGTTAATTTGGCATATGTTTTAATATTTACAATAATATTTTACTACTTTTCTAAATTTATCAGCCAGTTTACTTCGGAAATTACTTCAGGGCCAGCTATGGATGCTGTTACGGCAAGTCCTACTAAAGTTGTTGAAGCAGCCAAGAGCGCTATCAATTTTGCGGTAGCAGTAGCAACTAAAGATACCAAGAAGTTGAAAGAGTTAGCTAAGGATGCTGTAGAAGGATTAAAACCAGGTGGCTCACAAAAGAATAGTCAAGAATCATCGGATTCTTCTAGTAGTAAAGGAAGTGAAAGTGCAAGCAAAGGCGATAGCGAAGATAAAATAGGTATCAAAAAATGATTAGAGTTAAATTTTAATGAAAAAAGATTTTTTAAAATTTCTAGCTATAATTGCAGTATTTGTTTTAATAGGCTGTCTTTTGTTTGCAATTATAGGAGCAATCGGCGCGATGAAACTTTCTAATGGCTGTTTGATGCGTTACAGTAGTACAGATAGTAATGGTTACAATACTGATCAAATTACTAAAACCATTCTGCTCAAAGCTAACGCAAATTATACTGGCATCAGCAGTACAGCAGCAGATGGCAGCGTTAGTTTGTCTTTGGATCCTAATCACTACGGTGAATGGGTAAATACTGGCCTGTCTGTAAATACTAATCAAGTCTCAACTAAAGCCTCGGACTTGGATAGTACCCAAATTATTAACATTACTGTAAAGGGTAAAATTAGCTTATGCGGTGCCTATATTCCAAAAAATAATTTCCTTCAGCCCTCATTGAGTGCAAGTTTAGAATTAGAAAATAATACTTCAGATCTGGATATAAATAATGAAAGAATACTTATTCCAAGAGTAGAAGATTCAAACTCTAACCCTCTTACTATTTGGCTAGATGCTACAATTGATACATGGAGGAATCTTACAGAAGTCTATCCAAACGATGAGCTGATCGTAGCGCTATATAGAGATAGAAAGCCAATTAATGATAGTAATGGTACGATTATTGTCAACCCGCAAAATGTAAGTTACCAGAACGTATTCACAGAAAAAATTGTGAGCGCTGACTGTAACGAAGGTCAAAATACTTATTCTCCTATTTGCGGAAGATTTTCAATATATAGAGGAACATATATTTGCAATTGTAGGAACGATAATGGCACGTGGAGCAATATCTATTGTCCAGCTCCTAATAATTACTTATATAATGGCCGGTTTACATATTCAGGCTCCCCAGACATGAGCGATAGTGATCTGAAGCTTAATTTTAACTCTTGTGTAGCATCTGATGGAACTAGTAAATCAGAATATGCTGATATGATAATGGATACCTCAAGGACAATACCTTTTTGGTTCTCTGCTGATTTAGCAACTGGACTGCTATATAGATTCGATTCTTCAGAAGAACCGACAAATGCTAATTCACAAGGTACTAACTATAATTATGCCAGCATACAAGGGAACCAGAGCACCTATAACAATAATTTAGATTATCAAATAATTTATGAATCAACTTATGACGCTAATAGCCCGCCAGCATATTTACAATATCGCTTACACGATGTTGACGGTGATTATGGGGACAATACAGGAGGGTATGTTCTAAATATAAAGCAGACTAAGTGCGTTAGAAGTAATGGCTTATTATTCTCCGATACATTTCAATCCAGAGGAGCTGTGGACTATATTATAGTGCCAGGAGGCCAGGATCCCAATAGTACTGATAATTCATACGATATAAATACTGTAACAACTAGTTTAGAAGGTAGCGCCAGCATTACAATTACAACAAACCAAAGTGCTGGCAATATATGGATGAAAATAAGAAATAATCAAGATGATTATCAAGATAGTAAAGGCCAATATACAGTGACCTTAGTTACTTATCAACCAATGAATAAGTTCGTAATTCAGGTTTTAAATCCATTATTTGAAACTTTAAAGGGCAAAGTTAGTGCAGCTTCTGAAACTATCTTTAAGAACATGACTTGTTACAACACTACCTATTCAAATTGCAGTAACTTCTTTAATTATATTAAGGCAATGTTAACTATATATATAATATTATATGCTGCAATGTTTCTGCTAGGTATAGTTCAGATAACGCAACAGGATTTAGTAATTAGAGTCGTCAAGATTGCAATAGTTGCTGGATTGATGAATCAGCAAACTTTCGAATTTTTTAATATTTATATATTTAACTTCGTAACTAATTTCTCCGATCAAATTATTTCAGACATTCCTGGGTACAATACTTTTCTATCAGATGGGCAGGTGAGCAATCCTTTTAGTTTCTTAGATTCATTGATGACCAAAATATTTTTTAGTCAAACATTCATGGCGCAGCTTTTGGCACTTCTATCAATGGGCATTAGCGGAATGTTATACTTTGTAATTGTATTGATCGCATTGATGATTGTAGTCATTACTGTGCTAAGAGCTATCACAATATATTTAATGGCATTCATGGCCATAGCACTTTTGATAGGATTGGCACCACTATTTTTGACTTTTGTACTCTTTGATTATACCAGATATTTATTTGACAACTGGGTGAAGTTTACATTTAGATACATGATAGAGCCGACGATCCTATTAGCTGGAGTAATAATCTTGACGCAGCTTTTCACTATCTACCTAGATTTCGTAATTGGCTATAGTGTTTGCTGGAAATGTGCCCTTCCTATCAAGATTCCTTTCCCTTCAATTCCGGGTCTTAATACATCATTTATAAATTCCGAATTATTCTGCATAAGCTGGTTCGCTCCTTGGGGATTTGATTTTCGATCAGGAATGATGGGTATAAATATGCAACACATGATAGCTTTAGTCATAATATCTTATTGTATCTATGGATATACTGATCTCTCAGGAAAAATAGTAACGAAACTAACTGGAGGAATAGGCGCAAACTCCTCAGCAACGCAGATTGGTACATCTATGTCCTCTGCTATAGAACAAAGTGCTCTCCACTCTGTAGGGCTTGATAAAAGATCCAGAGATAAAATTATGAAAGATATAGGACAGCATGCTAAGCAAAAAATTGGCGATCAACTAACTAAATCAAGAAATAAAGAAGACGCCGGACCTAGTAAACCTAGTTCCTCAAATCCAAAAGGATCTAGTTCAGCGAAAATAGGCAATTATAAAAAAGAATCAGAATCAAGTAATCCAAAAAAGATGGAGTAACAAGATTAAAACAATAACGATTATTGTCTTTAAGATTATTAGGAGCAATCTTTTGCTGTCTTTAATAAGTGGCTGTAGCGGCATCTGGAGACTGAAAATTTATATAAAGAAGTTATCAAAGAATTAAGACTATACGAAAGAGCAAGATAGCGTGAGACAAAATTAGGTAGTAAAAAATGGTTAGAGTTAGAATTTAATGAAAAAAAATATCTTAAAATTTCTAGCTAGGATTGCGATGCTTGCTTCAACAGACTGTCTTTTAGTTGCAATTATAAGGGGAATCAGTGTGATAAAACTTTCTAGTACCAACCCGATTCATTACAGCACTGCAGATAGCAATGGTTACGATACCGCCCAAATTACTGAAAATGCTATACTCAAAGCTAATACAAATTATAATGGCATAAGCAATACAGCAATAGATAGCAGCTTTAGCTGCTCTTTAGATCCCAACCACTACAACAAACAGATGTCTTATCCTCTTCTGAAGAGAGGAGTAAGATGATTCCAGAACTGTTAAGTACTGTCCCAAATATATTAATCAAGAATTTAGAAATTTCAAAGAACGTTAAGCAGTTTTTTATCATATTGCTTATTTTGTT
>JBPBQH010000172.1:0-3927 GCA_050954685.1 Janthinobacterium lividum
TTTATTGTTAAGAAAATTAGAAAATTTTGCCTCTATTTCTTTTAACTCAGTGAATTTATCGATTGTTATCATTTTAGTAGAAAGTCCTTATTGGTTAATTTGTGCGTTACTTATAATTGAAAAATTAGTTATTGTCATCACTTAAGATTGAAGATTTTTTAGGACTCAATCTATTTGGACACACAACTCTATTAAGAATTAGTGATAAAATCCTGGAACTAGAGGTGTGGTAGTCTTTTTTTAGAGTTACATTTGCCCACAATCTTAACTTAAGTGTATAGGTCGCACTATTCTCATCTGAAAGACAGATAGCAGCGCATTTTTCTAATTTAGCTAGAAAATAAAAAAATCTTGAGCAAGCACTATAAGCTTGATACTTTGCGGCACTGTGGCTACTAGCGAGACTATAATTTTGCTAGCTTTTCTAGAAATTTGATTAAGTTTCGGCTTTAAGGGTATCCTCATTACTTTATTTTAAACCGTTAGCATCGTAGCGTGCATAGAGCCTGCCTATTTGCAGTAAGTCATTTTCCTTACCTGGACCTGGAGTAAAGGAATTAGGTAATATTCCTTTAGCTTGCATCTCTAGCTTAAAATCTAATTTTTCAGCAAGAAGTATGCTTTTCACATTTTCTTCATTACAAATTATCGAAATCTTTCCCAAGCCTATTTGGCTAAAACCATACGATGTTAGCGCACTTATTGCCTCGTACATGTAGCCTTTTCCTTGCTCATTTTGGTGCAAGTAATAGCCAATTGATGCTGAGGGAATATTAAAATTCATATCGTGAAAGCTACAACTTCCAACTAAATGAGAATCTTTAAATATTAAGAAATTGAATTCTTTTCTCAAAATGAAGTCCGAATAAAATATTCTGGCGGTTCTTTCACAATCTCTGGGAGATCTAACTTCCTTTGCCCAGTTGAACCAGCATTCTAGAGTCTTTCTTGACTCTTCTATCATATCGAATAATCTGAGCCCGTCTCCGGCATCAGGGGTCTAATAGTCAACCTTTCAGTAGTGATGGGTAGAGGCATCTCAAGTAAAATAGGTTCTTTAATTACCATTCTGTAAATTTTATGTGTTAATGATTATTCAAACTCATAATATAAATTAATTAGATGAGATTATCATCTATTTTAGCTATAGTTTCTTATCAAGCTCATATTCGACACATAACATTCTAATAATATGGAGGAGAAATCTTATCAAACAGGAAGCATAGCATATTTTATTACTAATATCATCAGGAGATAAGTAATAAAATAATACTTAATATTGGAAGATCCTATGATACCAGAATAATTGGCTAATTGCCACTTGAGATTGTATATTATTAAAAATTTCTTTATAACTGAACTAATAGTCTTAGTTATTATCACTACAAAATAGTGCAAATATTATAGACGCTATAAATACGTGTGGAGAGTTATAGTCTTCTGCAAAATTTTTAATAATTTCCCGCTACATTATCAATAATTGATTGCATAACCGACGGCGGTGATAATTTATATATAGCCTCCTTGAAAATTAAAGAATCAGAGTCAGTTTTTTTATTCCAACTATAATTTCTGATATCATTCTTACAACAGTAGGAAATGGTCAGAATAAACCTTTAACCTAATGAGAAAAAGAAACTCAATCTTCAGTATAATTTGCCTGCGTCTTTGCAAATTACAAGCTAGTAGCATTCTTAAAATTTTGACAATATAGTTGTGTTTTTGATACTTCTTCTATTACAAATTTTATAAACAAAATTACCTCTTCTTCTGGTGCTATCTTTTTGTGTTGTTGCCATTGCTCGGCTGCTTCTATCAGGTCTATCCATTGAGAGCCAAATTCATTTTTTACCCATGTTGCAGCAATTGTTTTTGAGCCGGTGGGATGTTGCACAATAGTGCATAAAATACGGCATAAATCCAAAATAATATATGACAGATTATAATTACTGCCTAACCATTTTGAGTCAATCGATTTGGGTTCCTATTCTTCAAATAGATCTCTAATGCAAGCTTTTTGCACTTCTTCAACATTAATTTTCTCAACTAATTGTCTAAAAACAGGGCCGACTAAAGGAATTCCATGCTGATATAATAGATATTTATTAATAAGCCACTCGTTCCCATAATGCGCCTTGGTAAAAAGAGTACTATTATTATAATAGGGGCGTGGTGATAGAGGCGGAGATATGTTTATTAGCATATCAACAGGCAGATAAGAACATTCCAAACAACCCGCTCATATTGGACAGTTTTTCTTAATTTTTTCGTGCAAATTTCTGATTGATTGAATTTTTTTATGACGTTGTTATTTAATATAGTAACAAGATCTATATCGCTTCTACGATAATTGAAATCGTCGTATGTCAAAGAGCCTAGCAGGTATATACCAATCAAATCTTGCTTAAATATACTAGTAATATTTTGAGCGAAACAGGTTAACACTTCGTTTACGTCTTGGTACGGGGTAATATTAGTGAGGCAAGTAGCATTTGATATCATGTTGAGGCTATTATCCAATTTTTTAAAGTTTTGCTATATTCTCTATTTGTACCTAGAATATAATTTATCAAGTTACCAATAAACTATAAAAAAAGCTGTTAAGTCCAAGATGTGCATAAGATTTGAGCCAGCAAAGCACGCAAGTAATCAGCTGTTTCTGATCTATTATTCTTATTTGACAAGTTCTGTGATGTCTTATACTTCAATAGCTTCATCATATTTAAAAGTGAGAGTTACGGAAGTTCCTATGCCCACTTCACTCTGAATATCAAACGTACCTTGCATAAGTTCTACTAATTTTTTCGTTAACGGCAAACCAAGCCCCGTTCCTTCGTATTTTCTGCTCAAACTATTATCTACTTGACCGAAAGTAGACAACGCTTTTGGCAAATCTTTCTCATTCATGCCAATACCTGTATCGATAACACTAACACGAACAAGTTTTTCGACTTCATCTTTTTCAATTAGTAAAGTAATTGAGCCATATTCAGGAGTAAATTTCACTGAATTAGACATTAGATTTAATAATGCTTGCTTAAGTCTTTTTGGATCAGCTGTAATTATTATGTGCTCTTTTGGCAATTTCTCAATCAAACTTACTTTTGCTTCATCTGCTCTTGGTTTTATAAAACGCATGCTAGAAGATGCAAGTTTGTTCAAATCCAGTTCAATATGTTCCACTTTCAGTTTATCAGCTGATGCTTTAGAGAAATCAAGTATATCATTGATGACACTAAGCAAATGTTTGCCAGAATTATTTATGTCTTGTATATATTCTCTATACTGTTTATTTTCTATCTGCCCGTAGGTCTCTGAAACCATAATTTCAGAAAAACCAATGATTGCATTAAGAGGTGTCCGTAACTCGTGGCTAACGTTAGCTAGAAATTCTGTTTTAGCTGAGCTTTCACTCTCGGCCTTAGTTTTTGCTTCCTCAAGTGCTCTATTAGTTTCGAACTGTCTGTTTATAATCCTTTGCGCATAACTAGTGTTGTACATGACAATTGCGAAGAATATGGTAAATATAACCATGAAAGTTATGAATACTCTCTTTTCTAAGTAAGAAATGTTTTGCCATTGCTCCGTAACATCTGTGTCTATCTCTATGATAGCTCTAACTTTAAAATCCTGAGATTCAGGACTAATCATAGGTACATAACTATTAATAAATGAGGCATGTCTAGTATCATCTTCTTCACATGAAACTACACCTCTTGGTATTAGAATATATGTTGCTTTACCTTTATAGGACTCACTTAAACTATCTTCAGCAACCAAATTCTTCAGAAAATATCTATCTACTTCAGCAAAAATTTTGTTATATAGACTATCTTCATCATAATATTTAAGGCTTTTTACTTTACATTTATTGCTCGAAAGCATTTTATTGCCTGATTTGTCGTAGATAGTAATCTGCGAACTCAA
>JBPBQH010000063.1:0-3905 GCA_050954685.1 Janthinobacterium lividum
TCAACCGCCTGGTTATCCATAATACGTTTGATCTCTTGCTCATAAGTATGGAGTTCTGCTTCACTCCAGTTGAATTGATTAAGCTCTTCGTACGCTCTCTCTATCACAGCATCAGATTTTGCTTCTGACTCTCTCACAAAACTCTAAAGGATAATGTTACAATAATATCAAAACTTAGGTAATTGTATGTGTTTTTAGGACAATAAATCTATCTGAAAAAGAAAGAGAACTTTGGTAGAAAGAGCTATAAATTTCTTCGCATGAAAACAAAACTTTTAAGCTTTTGCCTCATTCAAGATGATTACTTTGGGGCCCCAAATAGTCACCTCCAAAATATCGATAATTTTTATTAATGTTTGACTACTGATATAATTATGCTAAACTGAAGACGGTTAAATTGAAGATGATAGATATTCGTTTGCTATGTGATTCAATTTCTAAACTCGCGGATTGTACTCGCGAAGATTAAATCAATTTTTAATAATGTTAGTTAGGTATAAAAATGCAAAATAGTAATTTAGGAGAAATCTTTGATAAAGGTATAACCAGAACATGGTTCAAAAGTCATGTACTTGATAAAATTAATAAGTTGAGGGAACTACTAGATATGCCACCTCGCGAAGCTGCAGTCCCCGCGAAACATTTTGATAGTCAAGTCGTGGATCAATTGAAAGCTATAGACTTTAGCCCGCTCGATACTTCAATCCTAGGACAGCATAATATGCAAAAATTTTTTAGCCTGAATTTTTGTGGAATTGGATTTGAGCCAGCTGAACTAGTACATGCCACCGAGCTTGATCCTACTGGTGTCGATATCGATTTGTCTGGGGTATCTAACTAGCGAGTAGCGCGCCTAATTTTAGTTCTAGTATTTTATATAGTAGTTCCGAAGGCAAAACTTGACTGCATGTGCTTAGCTTTGTGGTAGTACAGACACCGCGTGCTTCGAAGTACTCAGTGCCTTCATCTGAATTTTGATTCTTCCAAATACACATTTTTTCCGGTCTGTATTTAGCTTCAGGAGTTGCGCATCTAATCATTTTTCTTATAAAAGGAACATCCATTAGTGTATCTGTCTGAACCCTAAATTCATCTTTAGGAAAAATATAATCAGAAAAACGTGTTGAATATCAGAAAGAGGAATATCGTCAATACTAAGACTTCTATCTTGCCAAGTACTCATATACTACCACCTTCTTTAAAATAAGAAATTGTATTATTTAAATGCTTTATAGTTGAACTATATAATAAAACTCTATCAGCATTAGAGCATAAAAAAGAATATAAATTTATTAGGTCTATGATCTTTATTACTTTACCCCAATTTTCTATAAGTGATCTACCTATTGATTCATAGCTTCTTTGGAATTCTCTCTTTAATACAGAATTAACTTCATAATTTCCTCTGAATAACGTCGCTATATCATCATAGCTTGTATCAGCTCTCGCGTGCTCCCAATCTAAACGCCTGATAAATGCATATGACCATTTTTCATGCGTTTGACTAATATATTTTCAACTTTAAAGTCTCCATGAACTAAATGGTTTTTATGTTCAATCTTGTAAAGTATATGCTCTTGTTTAATTACTAAATCACAAAGTTCATTTTGTAAATTAACTCCCACGCGCTCAATCAAATTCTTGTCATTAAGACAATCCATAATAAAATTAACTATCGGATGAAAATCAGACGTTATAGTCTTTATTTCCTGTACTTCTAATTTTTCATTAAGTAGACCGCATGCCGGAAATGTAATATTTTTTAATTTTGCTAGTATTATACCAATTTCAAAATATGCTTCTAATAACAAATTGTGATCAAGAGACTGCGCTTCTGCTAGGGTTATTCCATCAACAAAATCAACCATATCCCATTGAAGGCTATTATACGTAAAAGACGGTGGTTGATGAATTTTAGGTACTTCAGGAAAATCGATTAAAAGCTCGGATATTTTTAGCTCTTTTCCCCTTTTGATGGTGTCTTTTTTAGGATACACTCTAAGAACTACCTTTCTTTTGTCATCCAAGGATATAATATAATTTGTATTAGAGAGGCCAGTTTTTGCTAGATCGTAATTTTCTACTATTCTATTAGGGAGTATGTAAGATATACATTCTTGCACTACTTTATGCGATAACATTATGTATGGCGATCTTCTCTCAACTTCCTCATTTATAATCATGCTCTTCCTTTACTTCTGAGTATTAAAAATATTCCTGTATCCTAGGATTTTAAAAGCATGCTCCTTACAATCAAGACCAATATCAAGTGGTGTTGATATTGGAATGGAAATAGGCAGATCGGAAATAAGTAGCTTGAGTTCAGTGCTTTCAGATCCTTGCTGAATCGGAGTATTTTCGTTAACAGGTTCAGCTTACGAAGTTAAACTGCGAAAATTATCAATAATATCTTCTTTGTCTTCAATAATACGTTTTAGATATTTATTAACGTACATTAACATAATCCAATCAAATAGCATAGTTAAATCAACGGTAGTGTTTCCAATTTTTAGATAAGCAGATTAGGAAGTATCGTCAAGTTAAGTTCAAGAAAATTGATGAAAAGTAGATTGGCACCATCAAGTTGATTGATATTTTGATGGTTTTAGATAAATTTTTAACAGCGCCGTAAGACATACGAGAAGCGAATTCTAACCATTTCAAATTAACTTGACGGGACATCTTGTTTTTTGGTTGAGGCGCGCAGGTATCCATAAAGGCAAAAATGTTTGGTCATAATGATAACTTGTGTAGTTATGATAATTATATAATTTGCGATGTGCCAGTCTAGCGTTATAGCAGTTTATTGCAAATGGTTCTGCCTTAGTAGTCTATTCTAAGTGATCGAGTGACTTAGAATAGACTAGGTCTTGTTGATTTGTAGTTGGTGCTTGTAGGGTTTACTTAAGGTAAACAGAAGTGTGCATAAACTTGAGGAAGAAAGCTCAAACCTCACACTCCCTCGGTCATTTTGTTATAGCTGTATGTCTATACTAAACATGTAAGATAGGCTAAACTACATTACTAAGTAAAGTTTACACCTACTTAGTCCTTTATTAAAAAAAATAGAGCTGCTGAAGGTTAAAGCAGTAGTAGTAGCGACTAACAAGGAATCTACAAACTCCAAGAAGCCTCCCACGTCTTTGTCAGTTGCATCTGAAGAGGTTGATCCCAGAGAAACCTGCTACTCTTCCTAAACCCGCTAAAAAGGATACCAACGAAGTAGCAAAAGTAGCAGCACCAGAACTAGCTGTGAAAGAATCAAAGAAACTTGAACCTAAAGAGGACACTCAAAAGAAAGAAGGTTCTGACTCTGAAAATAAAGAGAATAGCGGCGCTAAGAAAAAAGCAAAAAAGCCTTACAAAAACAATAAAGCAAAGAAGGAACAACCTGTACAAGCAAAGAAACTACTAATGAGTAAAGAGCGGTATGGAACAATACTGCTGGACTTGCAGCAAAGATATCCTGATTGTTTCTCAAAGCCTACAAAACCTCTAGCTGTAGGAATACATTTTGAGCTACGAGAAACTGGCTTGTATTCTAGGAGTATGATTTGGGACTTCTTAAAAGTTTACTGTCTGATGAGTCAATACAAAGCTTGTCTTGAGCCTGGTAGGGAAAGAGTTGATTTAGATGGTAGCGTATCCTCGATAGTTTGATCGACGTTAAGATTCTTTTGGCTAGGTTAGCACTATACCTACTAAGGTTATGACTATATTGGAGAAGCGATGTATCTATACTCCCATTAGATAAGCCCTACGATAACAACAAATAACCAATAACAAAATAAATATTACATATGTCTGTATCGAAATTTTTAGACCCTAAGAATGACATTGCGTTTCGGCGTATATTTGGCACTGAAAAGAATAAAGATATACTTATTCATTTCGTCAATGACATA
>JBPBQH010000124.1:0-3898 GCA_050954685.1 Janthinobacterium lividum
TGATATAAACATTAACACTAAGGCACCTGAATTTAGTGAATGGAGATGGTCAAGCTCAAGTGAGCTTCCCGAAGTAATAATACCATTTAAAAGGAAATTGTATAAAGCGGTGCTAAATGAGTTTAAATCACTAATAAGCTAGTACAATGTAGTACACACTACTCTAGATCAGTTTTCTATGAACCAAGAGATAGAATTTTATTGTTTTTGTCTCCTCTAGCTTCAGAAATTGCTCTTTAACTTGAGTTTTTCCTAGCAGATTTATAATCAATCTAGTACGGAACTTTTAGTAGATAATCTTCCTTCCGTAACTCTTGGTAGAGAGAAGGATCAATATTTCCTCCTGAAATTAGTACTAATATTTTCTTTGAAGATTTCTGGGTTTTCAGCCATTTTTGAACACTAGCCATATTGAGTGCGCAAGAAGGTTCACAGGCAACTTTGAGCAAATGTATCAACCAAGCAGTCCAATATAATATTTCATACTCGCTAGCGAGAAAAAAATCGTCGATTTTCTGTATATAACTAAAAGTGCGCTCAGATAGGCCTAAAGTTCTAAGGCCATCAGCAATAGTATTGGGTGAACATTTAAATCTATGAATTTTTCCCCGCTGCAGCGATTGATAAGCATCATCAGCTTCTTCTGGTTCACAGCCGATTAATAAGCTTGAGGGGGATAATATTTCTTTAGCTAAGTAAGTTCCAGATAAAAGACCACCGCCGCCGCAGGAAGCAAATATAGCATCTGGTTTGAAATCTAATTGCTTGAGCGCTTCGAAACATACAGTTGCTGCGCCAGCTATTATTAAGTCGCTATCAGAAGGGGGTATATAATAAAATCCATTATTTATGTCTAGTTTGGATAGATTTTCAGCCTCTTGCCTTGTATCTGTGTATATTACTTCAGCTCCATAATACTCTGCAGCTTGCTGCTTAACTACGGAAGTATCTTTAGGCAGATATATTCTTGCATGAATTTTTAAAACCTTTGCGGCGTAAGCAAGTCCTATACCGTGATTACCAGTGCTATATGCAACAACTTTGCTCGGTAGTTTTTGTTCCTCCCGTAGATTTAATAAATGATTAAGTACTCCCCTGACTTTAAAAGCACCTGTTTTTTGCAATGATTCAACTTTAAAATAAATGTCTGCTTTCAACATGTTATTCAGAACTTCAGATCTTAGAATAGGTGTACTATGTATGTATGGTTTTATTCTACTATGCGCAGCTTTTACTGCATTGATTAAATGAGATTCTAAATTCATAATTTTTAATTCATAAATGGCTTCTTTATTATTAAAGTTCCTTTGGAAACTGAACGCTTAAGAGTACTTGAAATATAATAAATGTATCATTATATAGCTAATGATTGAGTTAAAATATACAAAATTTATTGAGTTCATTATGAGCGAGAAAAGATCTCTACCACTACTAGCCTTGAGAGATATAGTCCTTTTTCCTGGAATAGTGACCCCAATCCTTATAGGAAAGGAAAATTCCATGAAGGCTTTGCTTGCAGCTAAAGCTACAAATACGGGTGAAAACCAATATATTTTAATAGTAGCTCAGAGGGATCAATCGCAAGAGAACCCAGCTATCGAAGATTTATATGAAATAGGAGTTCTTGCTCAAATCCAACAAACAGTTAAGCTACCTCACAACAATGCAAAGATCTTGGTTGAAGCGATTAAGAGAGTTAAATTAACTCACATAAGCAATGGCGAATTCTTCGTGGCTACCTACGATATTTTGCCTGAAACCGAAATATCTAATTTAGTAGCACTAGAAGCAGAGACTAACAAGGCTGTAAATTTATTCAAAGAATATACTCAAATAAACAAGAAGATCAATCCTGAAATTCTGACTGTATTAACTGAACAAAAAAACCCCAATTATATAACGAACATAATAGCCTCACATTTAATTACGAAATCGTCAATTAAGCAGCAATTACTTGAAGAAAATGATGTCATAGAAAAAGCTAAGCAACTTATTGAGATAATAGGTTCTGAAACTTCTCAAGCAAGTACTGAACAGACATTGCAGCAAAGAGTAAAAAAACAGATAGAAAAAACTCAAAGAGATTACTACCTTCACGAACAGATTAAGGCTATTCAAAAAGAATTAGACGGAGGGGAGGAAAAATCAGACTTCTTTGATATTGAAAAAAAGATAAATAGTTTAAAACTCTCAAAAGAGGCAAAAGATAAAGCTGAATCAGAACTTAAAAAATTAAAGTTAATGAATCCGATGTCGGCTGAATCTTCAGTATCTAGAAATTATCTAGAAAGTTTACTAGCTTTGCCTTGGGGTATATCAGATAAATGTAAAGTTGATATTAATAAAGCCGAGCAAATATTGGACCGAGATCATTTTGGTCTAGAGAAAGTCAAAGAGAGAATTATAGAACATTTATCTGTATTACAACGATCAAAAAAAATTAGAGGCCCAATTATATGTTTAATAGGCCCACCAGGTGTGGGTAAAACTTCATTAATAAAATCAATAGCTGAAGCCATGGGACGCAAATATATCAAGTTTGCTCTTGGTGGTGTCAGAGATGAAGCTGAAATCAGAGGACATCGCAAAACTTACCTAGGTTCGATGCCTGGCAAGATCATGAATTTGATCAAGAAAGTTAAAGTTAGCAATCCTGTTATGTTACTTGACGAAATAGATAAAATGGGTTCAGATTTTCGTGGCGACCCGGCCTCAGCTCTCCTTGAAGTACTCGATCCTGAACAAAATAGTCAATTTGTCGATCATTATTTAGAAGTCGAATTTAATCTCTCCGATGTTATGTTTATTGCTACGGCTAATTCATATAATCTTCCGCACGCTTTACTCGATAGAATGGAAGTCATTAATATTAGCGGATATGTTGAGGAAGAAAAGTCAGAGATAGCTAAGAATTATCTAATTCCTAAGCAACTTAAAGTTCATAATATGAAAAAAGGTGAGCTAATTATCACCGATGAAGCATTGCTAGAAATAATCAGATATTACACCAAGGAATCAGGAGTCCGCGCGCTGGAGCGCGAAATAGGATCATTAATTAGAAAAGTGCTTAAAAACATTTTAACTAATAATAAACTCAAAAATATTACTGTTTCGATAGAGAACTTAGAAGAATATTTAGGAGTAAGGAAATATCGCTTTGGTCTAGCAGAAACAGAAGACCAAATAGGAGCCACAACTGGGCTTGCTTATACAGAAGTAGGGGGTGACCTACTAACTATCGAAGCCGTAGCATTTCCAGGCAAAGGTGAAGTTAAAACTACTGGGAAGCTTGGTGAAGTTATGAAAGAATCAGCTCAGGCAGCATATAGTTGCTTCAGGACCCGGGCGGATGTTTTGGGTTTAAAATACGAAGATTATAAGGACCTTGATATACATTTGCACGTCCCTGAAGGCGCAATACCTAAGGACGGTCCATCAGCTGGTACTGCAATATTCACTACTATAGTCTCATTAATGACAAAAAAGCCAGTACAAAGAACAGTAGCTATGACTGGAGAAATCACTTTGCGTGGTAGAGTATTGCCAATTGGTGGTTTAAAAGAGAAACTACTTGCAGCTAGTAGAGGTGGCATTAAAACGGTGTTAATTCCTATAGATAATGTGAAGGATCTCAAGGACATACCAGCTAATATCAAAGATAGCTTGAAAGTCTTGCCAGTATCTAATATTGATCAAGTATTAGACCTAGCCTTGGTTAAATGAGGCTATTATAATAATCACAGATCTTTAGAAAATTTACATCGTATCAACCTTGAATATAGAGCAACTCCTCGAGGTTAATGTGCTTCAGTCTGGTTGGCTCCTCTTGCCCGTAAAAATATAGTCAAAGCAACATAAAAATGTTACAGATTAAAGTCTCTGAAGAGAGTATCGATAT
>JBPBQH010000064.1:0-3853 GCA_050954685.1 Janthinobacterium lividum
GAGCGTTAGCAAAACTAGGCAGATAGTCAGAAGCAATAAATTGTTATGATATTGCTATGGAGATAGATTCTGAGAATTCAGTTGCTTATCTTAATAGCAAGGGAGCAGCACTAATTGGTCTTGGTGGATATGACGATACTATTAAACGTCTAAACTCGGTAAACATGCAGAAGATTTAAATGATTCTCTTCGATAAAAATTTAGCTTTGGAGGCAATAGAAAAAGGGTAACTGTCTTCTATCAAAAATAAATTCTGTCTATAGCATGAAATCAAGAAACAGTGATATAAATTCGTGACAATATTGACAAAATAACTAGTAATATTCACTTTTAAAAACATTGTTATGTTTTGAGCGCTGTAGTTGTGCTGAGGAAAAATATTACCCCACTTGATTCCTTCATGCGCAGTTTGTTAGGGTATGAGCTTATCTTTTCAAGCTGCAAAATAATACTAATTAGTTATGACCTGTAGAGCCAAAACCACCTTTACCGCGTTTGGTACCGTCTAGAGAATCTACCTCCTGCCACACAGCAACCTCGTGACGTGCTATGATCATTTGAGCTATTCTTGTTCCTCTCTCTACAACGAAAATTTCCTTACCCAGATTGGTCAAAATAACTCCTATTTCACCTCTATAGTCTGAATCTATAGTACCTGGAGCGTTTAGTACTATCACGTTATGCTTTGCAGCAAGACCAGAACGTGATCTTATCTGCGCTTCAAAACCGGCAGGTAGAGCTATAGATATAGAAGTTGGTATTATTTTAGTAGTTCCAGATGCCATCTCTATAGGCTCTGAGTTAGCAGCATATAAATCCATGCCTGCACTTTGTTGGGTAGCGTAGGTGGGTATTGGTAGATCTAGAGAATGTAGTCTTTTTATTTTTATATCTATCATCGTAATAATGCTTTTAAAATAATTTAATTAGCTAAAGATATGAACGTTAAAAATAATGTCAATTAGTATTTGTTGTTTTTCGGCACTTTTTGGAGTAAATGAACAGTCGCTATAATTTGGTAATTTCTGAAATGAATAATATATAATATTTACTAAATTTAAGGTTGAAATTGCTCTTTTGTTTGTGCATATATTATAGAGTATATAGTTTAGGAGAATTTGCTTGATAAAAAATATAAGTCTTAATAACCTAGTACTTACTATAAGAGAGGTTAAATTCTATGATGTTTTTGCCGTGATGAATTACCTAAAAATAAGATGGGATGTATATATTAGCGAATACAAGCGGAACATTTTTAAGGAATTTGATTTTCTTGATTTTAAGGCAAAACATCACATTTTTATTGTTGCAGGTAAAGTAGTTGGCGTTGCAAAAGTTTTATACAAACAAGACTCTGCTAAAATTAGTAGAGTAGCTGTATCAAAAAGTTATAGAGGTAAGGGGTTTGGTGGAAAACTTATTAAAGAACTCGTTGCAGAAATTCAAAATCATCGTGAAATCAAGACTATTAACTTAGTGGCAGCTGAGAAAAGTCTGGTAAGTTTCTACAGCAAGTTTGGCTTTGAAGATAATGGCCAAGTTTATTTCGATAATATTCCATATACTAGTATGATAAAACATCTAGAAAAAATATAGATTTAGAAATTATAAATAAAATATTACAAGAGGATTAAACCCTTGTTTTTAAATTATTAGCTATTTTATAAAGTTCTTTTTTGAGGTAAAAATCATTAAATCTTTTGTAAGCTTTCTGAGTTATATCTTTGGTACTCAAACCTTCTGCGAAGCATTTTGTGATGTAACTTGTGACCTCACATAATAAATGTTCTTGATCTAATTGTGCTTGCTGACCTGATATCAGCAAGACAATTTCACCTCTTGGCGGGTTTTGTTCATAAAATTTTATAATTTCACTTAAAAGATCAAATTTAGCTTCCTGATAGAATTTCGTTAGCTCGCGCGCAACGCAAGCTTCTCTATCGCCATATATTTCTCTAGCGATTTTGAGTGACTCATCAAGTCTTAGTGCAGCTTCAAAAAAGATCAGCGTAGCCTCTATGTTTGATAATTGCTCAAACAATTTTTTCTTTTTATCGACGGTTTTTGGTAAAAATCCTGCAAATAAAAAGCGATCACTGGGCAATTGTGAGATTGTTAGGGCAGTAATTAATGATGATACTCCTGGGACTACATCAACGTAATAATTTTTTTGCTTTAGTTCTTTAACTAGTTTATAACCGGGATCTGAGACTAAAGGAGTGCCAGCGTCTGATATTAAACTTACTTTCATACCTTGATTGATAAGATGACAAATCATCTCTCTTTCCTTAATATCGCTATGATCGTTATAGACTCGCAATTTAGTGCTAATATTATGTTTTGCTAGTAAAATTTTAGAGATTCTGGTATCCTCGCAAAAAATAACGTCAGATTCTTTTAAAGTTTCGATTGCCCTTAAAGTAATGTCTTGGAGATTACCAATAGGTGTTGAAACGATGTATAGACCTGCTCTAGAAATCATATAGAAATATAGTTATGAAATTATTTATAAACAATTTGAAGAAAGAATTTCTAAAGACTATCCTATCACTTATTGCTCTATTTTGTCTAGCTGCTTGTCAAAGCACTGATAAAAAAGATAATAATAATTATTCGCAAGCTATACTCCAAATTCCAAAAGAAGTAGCAGAAATAGCTATTCTAATGCCATTATCTGGATCAGAAGAAGTTCTTGGACAGCAATATGACGAGTTAATAAAAATTGGTCTGTCTGATGGAGCAAGAAATGATTTAAAAGTTACCTCTTATGACGGATCTGATGATAGGAAGATTTTGCGTGCTATGGATGAGATAATTGCTCGTAATACGGAAATTATTTTAGGACCTATTAGCTCTCCGCTAACTAAGCTAATAGCAGGTAGAGCATTAGAGAATAATATAATAATCTTTACTCTCTCAAATGATCCTGCCTTAGCTGATGATAAATTATTCGTCTTTGGACATGCCCCACTTAAGCAGTTAGATAGAATGCTCGATTATCTTTTCGCTAAAAACTGCAAAAATATTATAACATTATTGCCAGCAGGTCATCACTCGCAGGCACTCAATAAGATTATTCAAGATAGTACAATTCAGAATAACGCTACTTTATTAAGAACTGAACTTTATTTAAGTACCCCAGAATCAATAGATAGAGCAGTAAGTATAGTTAGTGATACTGTAGATAATCTTAATGAAACGGAAGATAATATTAGCAAGCCAGTAATTTATATCGCAGATGATAGAAAAAATTTGCGTTTGTTATTTGGTAGCATAAGTAAATATAATTTAGACAAAAAAGCAATTATTGTAGGTGATAATAGAATTGACATTGGTGATCAAAAAGAGGTCGATTTAATATATACAGGGTCACTAAACTTCCTTAACAGCAAACTAGCTATAGAGGCTCAAGAAGCTGGTATATATAATATGTCAGCTATGCATTTGATATCTTATGATTTAGGCAAAGTAGTGGCTCGAAATATTGGAGAGCATTTCGCGAGTAAGGATTTATTGAATCGAATTAACAGTAAAAATTCATTCATTGGTCTTTCAGGTACTTTATCCTTCATCGATTCAATAGTGCAAAGAAAATACGATATAATAAAGCGTCAAGAGGGTATATATAGTACTATCGACTCCGATAAGGAATGAAGGATGTAATTATCATCTGATTTTTAACGTCGGTGTATTTGATATTACTATGGATCATCGATACGGCTATATTATTTCGTAAGCTCATTTAAATGTACAACATAATTCTTCAAATCTTAAGCTTAGTAAATTGTTTGAATTGTAGTTGAGAGCATTTAAATTTCTCCACAAAAATCAGATTCTATTATAAATTTAAGTT
>JBPBQH010000211.1:0-3851 GCA_050954685.1 Janthinobacterium lividum
ATTACGCCCCTCCTATAATTCTAACTTACATCGCAAGCGTCTCTAGTATAGTAGGTTGCTGTATATTACTAAAATTCCTTTATTTTTGTATGGATTATCCTTCTTTGCAAATTCAAGTATCGTCAGTCATTAAGCCTATAGCGCTTATAGCTATAGTTCTATGTTCTTTCTTTGCTTTAAAAGCGTCAGATTTAAAACATATCATAATATATTCCTCTGCAATTAATGTTGGTTATGTCGTACTACTAGTATTTATTCCTAGCGCTCAAATAATTATATTGAAGTTTTTGCTTATTGACTGGGTCAATAAGGTATCATTATTTCTAATTGTTGCTCAAAAGGAAGATAAAAGCTTTCTGCCTGGTTATTTCTGGGTCTTATTTGTGGCATTAACAATAATTTGCAGTGCAGGATTACCACTAAGTGCTATGTTTATATTGAAACTTAATTTATTGGAGCTGCTCATCAGAGATGGTATGTTCATTGAGTTTATAGTAATAGTTATTAGTTCTGCTATGAGCATTCTGTATCACTACGGAATGACTCAAAAAATATTCATGAAAGATAAAATAATCAGCTTAAGCGCTTATCGTAGCAAACCTGAAAATATAGGAATGATCTTACTTATAGTATTGCAAATTATTCTCTTTCTATCTCATAATTGGTTCAATAAGGTTTGGTATTTTTAGAAATTAATAAGCCCACTGCAAATAAATTAAGTAAATATTTTATATTATGATTAGCCACTCTTTACTTATACCCCTTGTAATATTGATTGCTAGCCTCAATTTATTAATTCCTTTCGTTAGCAAGAATAGAAGTTTTATGAGAAGCTTTTTGTTAATAATTTCTAGCCTTTTCTTTTTTCTTAATATACTAATACTTGACTGGTTCTTTCTCAAGAGAGCTGTAACTAGTATCTCCTTATTTAATATTGGTAACTATTGCTTTGCCCTTCATGTTGAGCCTTACGGCTTAGTTTTCCTAAATTTGTTAGCATTTTTATGGGTTTACTCTTTGCTCTACACGCTGAAATATTTAGAGATAAATAATAAAAATCAGGACACTTCACTTTTTCTATTTTTCATGAATCTTTGCGTAGTATTAAGTATACTACTCGCATTATCAGCTAACTTATTTACTATGTTTGTGTCGTATGAGCTGCTGACTCTAGCAACTATTCCATTGATAATGTATGAAAGAAATGAGGAAAAATGGGCAGGATTGTACAAATATTTAAGCACATTGATGGTAAGCAGCCTAATATTATTCTTGCCTGCCATCATTGTTATATATCATAGAGTTGGACACGGAAATTTTATAATAGAAGGCTTTATACAAAATTACTTTCACAAGGGTCAATCAATGATATTGCTTCTAATGTTCATATTTGGCATTAGTAAAGCCGCCTTGTATCCTCTATGCCGATGGCTGCCAGCTGCGATGGTCGCTAACTACCCAACTAGCGCGTTGTTACATGCCGTTGTAGTAGTTAAGGCTGGACTTTTTTGTATATTTAAAATTTTGACGTATGTTTTTGGACTTTCCTATCTTCATTCAATCTTTGCAGATTTTAATTGGATTCTTATTTTTCCAGCATTAACTATAATTTATAGCTCATTTAAGGCACTAGGTACTGATAATATTAAAACTATACTAGCCTATTCAACAATTAACCAGCTCTCCATATCTTTGCTATCAGCTTTTATGTTTACTTCAAAATCTGTATCAGCGGCTATATTTCATATGATTTCTCATTCATTTACCAAGATATGCTTATTCTATTGTGCTGGCATTTTTTATAGTTTAAAAAGAGCCTATAGCTTGCAAGACCTGCAAAATCTAGGCTCACAAGCCCCGGCGTCCAGCTTTATTTTTTTACTAGCATCACTATCGCTAATTGGAATTCCGCCTTTTGGAGGATTTATAAGTAAATTTTTAATTATAATAGAAGCTTTAAGACAGAACCAGATGTTCGTAGTAGTTATTCTTGGATTTAGTGGCATATTTTCTGCATTATATATGTGGAAGATAAATGCTATCTTATTTGATAGTAATATTCCTTCAACTGCAGGGGGGGCGTTAAGGATCAATTATGTACCCATGTCAATGAATATAACTATTAGCAGCTGCGCTATTATCATCATTTTATTTTTTTTGATATATAAATTCGTAAATCAATTTTTACAATTCTCATAAAATATTACAATGTATTTTTATTTACTTATCTTATCTGTTATTTCATCGGCGAGGCGTTTAGTATATTACAAAAAGACAGCAGGAGCAGCAATATTTACTGCCACAAGCTTAGTTTTTTGTTTAGCAGCAAATCTATTAGTTTCATCTTATCTCAATTTATACTTTCACCCCTCAGTGCCAGTATTCGTCTCGGTACTATTATTATTGTTATTTTACAAATGTAACAAAATCTTTAAAGCTATCAGTATAATTTATCCTATAATATCGATATACTGTCTTTTATTCAGTAAAGAATCACAGTTCGTAGAACTTTTAAGCCTCGATTTTATAATTGACTGTAATGTTCTATATTTGATAGTGGGTGCAGCCCTAATTTTGGTCACTTGTTCGATTAATATATATGCAATTAGCCGTGATAGAAAACTAGAAGTAATAGTTGGAGGATTGTATCTAGGATTTTCGTTAGTTGCTCTATTTTCTTACGATTTTATTAGCGCATTTATAGCTCTAGAACTTATGATGATTTCTGCCACTATAATAATTTTTATTGGCAAGCAAGAGAGCAGTATAGCTTCAGCGAAGTCCTACCTTTTTACGCATCTATTTAGCGGTAGTTTAATATTAGTTGGGATTAGTTATATTTTCACGACATCAAATAGCATCCAAATGATCAATTTGGTTCATATGATAGACCAACCTCAATACTCAAATATATTTTATTATTTGTTGCTGCTTGGCTGTCTAATCAATGTTGCAGCTTTTCCTTTCAGTAGTTGGGTTATAAATTGTTATCCTTCAGCTTCCAGTAGTGGTTTCATCTATCTTAACTTATTTACAACTAAAATCTCAATCATATTAATCATTAAATTATTTTGGGGGCTCGGATTGCTCAAATATTTTGGCGCTGCCATGATAGTGTATGGTAATATCTATGCCTGCATTGAAGATAATAACAGAAGAGTATCATGTTACCTTGCTATATCACAGCTTGGGCTTATACTGATCGGTATAAGTATTGGGACTAAATTATCTATTTTAGGAGTCATATCATATTTAGTGGTTTATATTACATATAAGTCATTGCTAGCTTTAGTCTTTGCTGTCTTACTAGATGAAGGAGCAATAGAAAATTGCTCCCAGCTTAAAATTATTAAGTCCCTGCCCTCAAATATTAGCATTTGGGTTAGTTTTTTGACGATGCTAAATTTGCCTGTTAGTATAACTTTTGTAAGCAAAGCTTTTCTCTATAACGATCTTGAGCACAATGCAATAAAATACTTGATTCAGGTTACAAGTATAATAATTTTCTTATCTTTACCTTTTAAGAAATTATTATACAATAAACAATCTATTCAAATTAAAACTAATAAATATATATTCGTTAGTTTAGCGCTACTTGTGTCGATATTAGTAGTATCAAACTATTGTATAATTTATAATTACCAGTTTTTATCTAAAAGCCGTATAGTTACTGATTTTAGCGATAAAATTGTTAAACAAGCGATTACTATTATCATAGGTATAGCCCTTGCTATATTTATCTCGTTACCAAGAATAGATAGTAGAAAATTTAATATTGATATTCTAGTAATGTCAGCACAGGCAGTTAAGTTTTTTTACTCATTATATTTAAGAATAATATCGATATTATT